>JAHJRK010000216.1 GCA_018830925.1 Pseudomonadota bacterium | reverse complement strand
TCTGGAACTCCAATTTTCTTAGCTTGCGCCAGCAATACTGGAATATCGTCCACTTGTTCCGTCTTTATGTTGAAGTTATCTGCCATGCAGATAGCTTACCGCATTTTTCAAAGCCCGTCAAATTTTGACCGAACCATGAGTATTAGTTTGAATATCGAGGATACCACTTTTTATATTTAAACCACTCTTTTGCCAATCCGGAAATTATAGCAGCCCATGACGGAGCCAGCCAGCCGGTTATTGTGTTAAAGCGCATACTATTCAAGCTGCGATCACAAACAAATTCATCATCGGGCTCAATGGAAATATCGTTCCAGCCGAGTGCATCCCGTAAATGGGTCAGTAAATCGCATTTAGAAATGGGCAGACTGGCAACGTGATATAAACCTTGTAAATCTGGATGGGTTTCAATAATATCACCAATTAAGGCGGAAAGGACAGCGGTAGAGACGCCGCTATAGATGGCTTTACGATAGCCCTTAATGTTCTTTCCGCGCTGCAACGCGAACCAGCTCAATAAGCCGGAAAAATTATTCAACTGCCATCCAATAATAGATGTGCGCAAGGTCAACGCGCCGGGCTGGTTCAATTCACCGAGCAACTTGGTGTGTCCGTACAGGTCCACCGGGTTGGGAACATCGCTCTCGGAGCAGTTACCCCGAAGGCCGGAGAACACACAGTCGGTGGATATCTGCAGAACGCGTATACCGCGTCCGACACATAGGTCGGCTAATTGATGTGGGAACAGAGCATTAATCTGGATGGACGGCACCGCCTGTTTGGCTTCATCGCGCTGTTTGACAATGCCGATGCCATTGATCACAACGTCGGGTTTGACCAGGTCCAACGCTTGCCTCACGGTGGAAAAATCCTGCACATCAACCTGTCCGATGATTCGCTCCTGCGGGATAAAGCCATAGCGCTCAAACTCGCGCGGGTCGCCGCGAAAGGTGCCCCAGATTTCAAAACGATCGCCCAGGGTGCGGCATAACTGGTGCCCCAGCATGCCCCCGGCGCCAAGAATAAGGATTTTCATATAACTAAATCTCCTAAACATCTTTTTTGGAATTTACACATAGAAGACGAGAGCCTATATATCACACTCGGCGGATCCAAAAGCTTCCGCTGTTCGCCCAATTATCTGCCAGGTTGAAGCGCGGAAACGCATTGCAAAAACTGTTCATATGGTCAGTTTGAAGATAATTCATGGCCAGCAGGATCTCAAAATCCTGATTGAAAATCAAAAAAGCCTGAAGCAGATAAGCCTCTGTCCAAAATACTCGGAATTGTGGGTTTGTAAAATATACTTTTGGATATTCATATGGCAAATTTATATCATGAAAATGGACGATAACCCCGGGGCGCAACCTGGGCAGCACCTCTAAAATCATAAAGTTTACATCGCTACCGGTTCGAACCGTATGCCCCGAATCGATAAATAAAATATCATTTGCTCCCAGTATATCAAACAGCTCAGGGTCTACACATTCCACTTTTTCTTTCACCATTCTGGAAATAGATGAAAGGTGTGTGGATACCAGCTCCTCCGGATAGGGATCTACGATGATATATTCGGGCGTATGAGATGGATCATCATGGTTGTTCATTTCAAGAGCCTTTGAAATTATTTTTGATGAATGACCCGATCCAATCTCGATCAAATGTTGCGGTTTGAAGTGACGAATAATGGTATGGAGGGCGGATGCGCATCCATAACTGAATGAATTGTTTTTTAAATAAAATTGCGTTGGGACTGGGGTAGGAGTTAACGGCCACTCGCATTCAGATCCGAATTCATGCCCCAATTGCTCAAGCATGGCCAGCTGTTTTTCAGGGCGAAAGTCAATGCCGGGAAGTTCGCTTTTCTTTTCCCAGATTTTCCGACTCTCAAGGTCATTAATATCGGGTATGGGAGAATAAAAATGAACATTTATGGGCAAACAGCCGATCTCAAGACTTTCGGCAGTTCCTTTACCGGTGTTTGCCATGTGCTTTACCACCAACGACATCTTCTTCCACAAGAATCGGTAGACTTTATTAATAATCCTATCTTTGAGGCTTTGTTTCATTGTTCTTCTCCTAACCTTTAGGTGGTTTTTATAGGTGGTTTATAGGGCGATTAATTGATTGTACAGATCCAGATGCCGCGCAACGTATTTCTCGATCGTGTATTCTTCGTTAACGATTTCCAATCCATTTCTGACAAGATTCCCGTAGAGTTCAGTATTCTCTATCAAGGTTTCAATCGCTTCTTTGAGCGCCTCCCAATTTTTGGATGGAACAGCAATACCACCACGAGGAGCTTGTATAACGCCTGGAAGAGCTGTCCCTTCAAAAACAATAACTGGAGTGCCACATGCCATGGATTCGACTGCCATCATACCAAAAGCCTCGGCAATAGACGGCATCAAGAATAAATCCGCTGCACTTAGAGCCAAGGCCATAAATCGCTCATTAACCCAACCAAGTTCGATGATCTTGAATTTTTTATCTAAATTAGGAACCAAACCGACAGCGTCAAGAGTGATTATATAAATTGGCTTTTTAGACGACAGGTTAAGCAATGCTTTTTCAATGTATTCTACACCCTTAAATGGCGAGAAAGGAACCGACCGGAAAGCCACTACGAAAGAATCTTCTGGGATTCCAAAAGCTTGCTTACAGGCTTTTTTATCCAGCGGCTTAAACACCTGTGTGTCCAATCCAAATGGGATGATGGAGTGAGGCAAATGGGAAAGTATTTGACTTTTTACGGCCATCTGTTCCATCCAGCTGGAAGCAACGACTAGATGAACATTCGTGCGTTGCATCACCATTTGTTTTATTTTCCAGATCAAAGCAGTTGTATCATTTTTTATCGAAAATGGACGCTTCAGATCAGGGCAGGCTCCACAGCCATGTTTCCAGCGTTCACACTCAATTGGGTGGATACAATGTCCCGTTAACATCCATGGATCATGTAGCGTAAGTACCAGTTTTTTTTGGCGCCCCATTCTCGGCAAACTGAGTAAACTAAAAAAAGGTGTTGCATGGATTAATTGAAGGTGTACGATATCAGCTTCTTTATAAAAGCTGTTCTTCATAATATCAACAGAGTGGATTGGCAAGATAGCGTGGAGAGAAAGTAATTTTCCAAGGCGTGAAAGAACACGGTTAAGAAAAAAAGCAATCGGATTATTCATGTGATAGATCACATCTGGTTTATTCACTTGAAAGTGATGGACATACATGCGAGCATCTATATCCATCTTACGCATCGCGTTAAGAAGCAAATAACCATTGAATTGCTGTCCTACTAAATCATGTGAAGACACATATAAAATTTTCAAATTGCCGCCTCCATAGCCTGCATAAAGGCTTGCGAAGAGAGATTCGGATCGAAATCAATGCGGGCACGTTCTTTCGCATTATTGCTAATTCTTTGTCTTAGATCCGGATAATTTATTAAATCATTTACAGCAGTTTTTAAAGCCTCAACACTGTTCAAATCTACCACAGATTCGCAATCGTGTTTCCTGACATACCAACTGATGAACGTGTCGGGAGGAACATGTGCGAGAATGGGCACCCCGCTGGTCAAATATTCCCCCATTATACCCGGCGCCGAGGTTCGGATCACCTCGGGAAAAGGCGAATTGAATGAGAAAGGCAGGAACAGAATGTGGGCATGGTGTCGCATCAAAGATTATATACTTATTTTCCGCTACCCCTTTTTAGGGGTTTAGCGGGGTGTCCGACTGGGATACAATTCACTGCGGAGGTGAGCGTATGCCAGTCGAAACAAACGAAGTTGAATATCGGACGGTGCAAATTG
>JAHJRK010000215.1 GCA_018830925.1 Pseudomonadota bacterium | reverse complement strand
TTTTTCAGTCTGGCATTCTCCTGGCTCCTCGATCAGCCGGTAAAAGATACACTCTGCGGGACCAAGGTTCTGTTTAAGAAAGACTACGAAATGATATCAAAGAACAGAGGATATTTTGGAAATTTTGATCCTTTCGGCGATTTTGATCTTTTGTTCGGCGCGGCAAAACTCAATCTTAAGATTGCGGAGATTCCTTTGCGGTACAGGTCCAGAACCTATGGAGAAACAAACATTGACCGGTGGCGCCACGGATGGATTCTTCTTAAGATGGTATTTTTTGCCGCCAGAAGAATCAAATTTATATGACCGGCACATCAAAATATTTCATAAATGAAATTCCCCCATTCCCCTTTTCCTAATAGTGTAAGGGTGGATTTTCATATAAAAAGAGCAAAATGATAAAAAAATCTGAAAGCATTAATATGTTTCAAAAGGCTCATCCGGCTACTTATAATATTTTAATCGGGATTATTCTTTTTATCATGACCTTCGCTGTTTACCGGCAGGTCATTAACCATGAATTTATAACTTTTGATGACGGAATCTATGTAACCGACAATGCTTCCGTAAAAAAAGGCATAAGTTTGCGCGGTATTTTATGGGCTTTCAGCTTAACAGAAAAATATGACAGTCCGTACTGGCATCCTCTGACATGGATCTCGCACATGCTTGACTGTCAGCTCTTCGGTTTGAATGCCGGAATGCATCATCTTACAAGCCTCCTTTTACATGCGGCAAACAGCCTTCTGCTTTTTTATATTTTGTCCTCTGCAACCGGCGATCTGTGGCGAAGCGCTTTTGTTGCAGCTCTTTTTGCTTTACATCCGGTGAATGTGGATTCGGTTGCATGGATTGCGGAAAGAAAGAACGTTTTGAGTACCTTTTTCTGGATGCTCACGATGCTTTCTTATGTTTTTTATACAAGACGTCCGAATATTTTAAGATATTGTGTTTTGATATTATTTTTCGTTCTCGGCCTTCTTTCAAAACCCATGCTTGTGACTCTTCCTTTTGTGCTTCTTCTCTTCGACTATTGGCCCCTTGAAAGGTTTGATTTAAAGCAATCCGGATTGCATAAAAAAATACTTTATCTTGTACTGGAAAAACTCCCCTTTTTTATAATTTCATCCTATTCCGTTTATATTTCAACTGTTTCCCTGAAGCTTACAAGAAACATAATAAGTACTGATTATGTGCCGATGCAACTTCGCCTTGAAAATGCAATAGTCTCTTATGCAGCCTACATCGGCAAGATGGTATGGCCGTCAGGACTTTCGATTTATTATCCTTTTCCTGCAAGTATAGCTGTTTGGAAGATTATTGCCTCTCTGATTTTGCTTGTATCGGTTACTATTTTTGTTCTGTTTAAGATGAGGCGTTTCCGCTTTCTTGGAACGGGGTGGTTCTGGTTTATCGGAACACTTATACCCGTTTCCGGAATTGTTCAGGGCGGGCTTTGGCCTGAAATGGCTGACCGCTGGGCATATGTCCCGTATATAGGTTTATTTGTCATAATTTCATGGGGGGGTATGAATTATTAAACAAGTACCGGTTAAACAATATTTTGGCTGCTGCAACCTCTATTACAATTCTTTTTGCTCTTTCGACCGTAACATATATTCAGCTTAAATACTGGCAAGACAGTAAATCTCTTTATAAGCACGCCCTTGAAGTAGCACCTGTAAATCCTGTTATATTAAATAATATGGGAAATGCACTGGCAAAAGAAGGCAAATTGTTGGAAGCCGTTAGTCATTATAAAGAAGCTCTATTATTGAGGCCTGATTATGCGATGGCACATAGCAATCTTGCTACAGCATTTTATAAACTGGGCAGAATTGATGACTCTATACGATATTATTCCGAGGCGTTAAGGTACAGGCCAAACTTTTATAAGGTACATAATAATTTTGGAAGCGTGCTGTTTGAGCTCGGAAAAGACAAAGATGCAATGTTTCACTTTTTTGAAGCGCTCAGAATAAATCCAGATTACAGCGAGGCTCATTATAATCTTGGGCTTTTACTTTTCAGGCAAGGCAGAATCGAGCAGGCTGTTTCTCATTATGCCAGAGCGGTCAGTCTAAACCCTTATTATGCCGAAGCCCACAATAACCTCGGACTTGCGTACTATAAACTTGGAAGAACAGGATATGCCGTTAAACATTATAATGAGGCATTAAGACTTGACCCAAACATGGCTGAAGCGCATGTGAATCTTGGAGTAATGCTTTTTTATGCCGGTGATTATAACAAAGCCCTGTCTCATTTGAGGAGAGCGGCGGAAATAAAGCCGGAAGACGATAATGTCAGGGAAAAAATTAAAACGGTACTGGAAGAAAAAGAAAATATTCAGAAGGAAGAAAAAGGCATGCTGGAAAAAATTGCCGGCAAACCGGGCGATTTCACGCTTTATGTTGATCTTGGCGATTTATATGTAAAGTATAAGAGATTCGATTCAGCCGAAGGGCATTATAAAAGAGCAGTTATGATAAGTCCGGATAATCATGAAGGCATAATGAAACTTGCAAAAATTTATGCGATGAAGGGCGATTTCAGCAAGGCTCTTTCCGAAGCAGAGAGAGCAATTAGATTGAAACCCGGTTATGCCTACGGGTACTATTTCATCGCTTCCGTTTATTCTTTATTGGATGATAAGGAAAGATCTCTGGAATGGCTTAAAAAAGCCGTTGCTAATGGTTTTAATAACTGGGACTTTATTCGGTCAGATAAGAATCTTTATAATATCCGGAACACCTCTTACTACGTGGATCTTGCGGCAAAAAAATAAATTCTAAAAAGTTTATTCCGATAAGATAGAATGATGCTGAAAGACGGCAAGCATAAATTGTTTACTGGAAAAGGCAGAGACATAGCTGTATGCTTTTTCATTGCCATAATCACCCTGTTTCTATACGGAAGGGTTATAACTTATGATTTCGTCAATTTCGACGACAATCTTTATGTTACCGCAAACAAAACCGTTCAGTCAGGTATAACCTTAAAAAATATAATATGGGCATTCAGCTTTAATGAGGTTGCTTACTGGCATCCACTATCTCTGATTTCTCACATTATTGACTGCCGGATATTCGGTTTAAATCCCGGCATGCATCATTTAATCAACTTGTTTCTTCATATGGCAAGCAGTATCCTTTTATTTTTTATTTTAAAACAGGCGACAGGTGCACTATGGAGGAGCGCCATAGTTGCTTCGTTGTTCGCCATCCACCCGATTAATGTTGAATCGGTTGCATGGATCGCTGAAAGAAAGAATGTTTTAAGCACCCTTTTCTGGATGCTTACAATGTTTGCATATATTTACTATACTAAAAGACCGGCTCTTTACAGATATCTGACGGTAATGTTTTTCTTTATCCTCGGCCTTCTTTCAAAACCGATGCTC
>JAHJRK010000214.1 GCA_018830925.1 Pseudomonadota bacterium | reverse complement strand
AGATCAAGAAAAGGCTGATCAACAACAAAGAGAACTTGATTTGAAATAAATTATATACAGCTCCAACGGGGCTTTCCCGATGAAAACGCCCCCCTCTGGGGGGCTACCTGAGGCCACCCGCTCTGCGGGTGGAGTATCACTAGTTTGTTTGTAGACGTCAAAGAAAAAGTCGAAAAGTTCTAAAGGTGTTTCTGCCTTTTTACCCTGTTCTTTATAAACACCAAAAAACGTATTAGGATATTTACGGTATGCGGCCAACTCATCTGTGGTCAATGGGCATGTTGCAATGACAGAACGACCATCTTCCAGTTTGTAAATACCCATTACTTTATCCCATGCAACTGTTGCTTCAACAAGTTCTCCGACAACGTCCTTTCCGTCTTTATCAGGGACAAGATATTGCTGTCCGATTTTTAATCTTGCCTCTGTTTTACCAAAAGCCATTTCAGGTGCTTCTCCGTCGAAAGTCGACGGGATCTCCGAATGTTCACGAATAGATTTCATCAACTGATACATCTCATAGTGATCTTTTCTAATCCTCAGACCCTCTCGAATATTTGGTGTTGATAGTCCAAAATTAAATTCTGGAATTTTATAACCTTCAACAAAAGCAAATTTCAATACGTTAGTAGCCTCAAGATTAAATTGATAGGGAAAGTTTGTAAGGAAGATGTAGGCTGCAGGCGCGGGATTCCCCTTGATAAATAGTCTCTCTTCAAGCTCGCGAAGATGATCTGAGATTTGTCGGACAAAATCCGTTACTTCATTGTTATTGACTCTTGGAGGGCTATTCAATTCAATAAATACAACTCGTGGATGGTCTGCCCGCTTTTTCAATGCACGATAAAGTTGATCACCTATATCGGGGGACGGGTCACCACCCTTTCGGGCTTTGGCTTCAACAGAAAATTTATTTCCGGTTTCCTTGTATGTGGCAGTGAATTCACAATGTGAAGTACTGCTATCGGTCTCGTCCTCCAGTTCTAAAATGAAACCCGCTTTTATGAAAGCAGCGGCGACAAATGTTTCATAATAGGCACCAAGGAACTGGCCCATGTTTTTAAGCCTATGCACGAGGCTTTTTTGCAATTCAACATTGTGGGCAAGTAAGTATAGATTATAGGAAAGCCCGAGATATGCGTCGATCGCACCCGTGGTTAGTGTCGAATGTATTTTATCTGACGCATTGAAATGTTCAGCCGTGTATTTGCTTAGCAGTACGGCCCATATAAGAATTGGGTGTCTTTTTTGTGGAGCTTTAGCCAGTTCTCCTAACCACCACTCTTTGCCAAAACAGGTTTTTATATAATCGAATAAGAAATCGTGGAATGTCTTCCACTTTTCAGACCAGCGAAGTTCATTACCTACTGCAACAAATCTATGTCCTTTAAAGTTTTCTGAAATAATTGGCCTTCCAAGCCCTTGTTGCTTTTGTCGTTGAACTGCAATAGCCTTATGTTCAGCAATCTTATTTTGAATTGATTTATCAAGAGCGAAATTGATGGGCATCATTTCTTGTCTTCCTGCCGCAACACCATGACATTTTTTAACCTTTTTTCCACTACCACATGGGCATGGATCATTCCGTCTCAGTTTTGCGCTTCGACTCTTTTTACCCATTTGCAATTAACTTTCTGATCCTCTATTTTATCAAGTTTCCAACAAGTTATTCTAAAGTTTCTGTATATCTCCACGAGCTGGAAGATGTTCCGTGTTCTAGATTTTCAGATTATTGTATCTCCTTATAATCTATCATAATATTCCTGACAAGATTTTTCGGGTTTTTGTTGCTCTTCCGTATATCATGCCATCTGTTTGGATATACAGCCAGGCGCAAAGCTCTTCAAAGATCTCGGTGAATAGCGGAATAGTCAGAAACAGGCGCAGATTTTTTCATTTAACTTTCACATTATTCCATCCGTATCATACACTCCGGCATTCATCCGTTCCGACTCCGGAGATTAAGAGGTAAAAGAATCAGCTTAAAAACACGCCTTATAATAAATATTGACAAAATGTAGCCGGGTGGCTACGCTGTTACTATGATTGAAATTCGCAAAACTGAAACTTTCGCTAAATGGCTTGATGGGTTGCATGACATCTGTGCACGTGCTCGTATCCTTGCCCGAGTAGAAAGGTTGGCTTCGGGTAATCCTGGAGATGTAAAATCAGTAGGTGAAGGCGTTTCAGAGTTGCGGATTGATTATGGCCCCGGATACCGGGTCTATTATAAAAAGCAAGGACAAAAAGTGGTAATATTGTTTCGCCGGTGGTGACAAGAGTACTCAAGCCAAGGATATCAAAACCGCTTTGCGTTTATCACAGAATCTATAGGAGCGTATCATGGCTAAAACCATCACTACCAAATACGATGTTGCTGAACACCTCAGAACCCCGGAAGAAATGGCTGCTTATCTTGAAGCTTGCATTGAGGAAGCGAATGGTAATGCCGCTTTCATTGCAAAAGCTATAGGTGATATCGCCCGAGCAAAGGGCATGTCACAAGTGGCACGTGATGCCGGTCTGTCCCGGGAAAGCCTATACAAAGCACTCTCTGGGGAAAGAAGCCCGGGTTTCGACACGATTCTTAAAGTAATAGGCGCACTCGGCTTAAAATTGCACGCAGAAGCAATTCGTGTAAACAGCCGAACGGCCCAACATATCACTTGAGCAGAGCGGAATCACTTTCGGTTTTTCATAGAAATATCGCGCGCCGCCTGCTCAGCTAATTATTATATATATATTTTTAAAGGGCAAACCGAGGCAATCAGATCGAAGTCATTGTCCTTGTGGAGCAGATAAAGGTCATTTTCTATGGCGGTACGGGCGATTAGGCAGTCGGCGGTTTTACGGATGGTGATGCCCTGCTTCCTGCATTGTCTGTAGATTTGTGCCGCTTCAATATAGGAGTCCTTATCCCGCAGCCCGGCAATGGGGAATTTGAGCAGGCATCGCCTGGCCGCTTCGTATTCCCTGTCTTCCCTGAATCCCTGCAGAACTTCGGTCAGGATATATTCCGAAAGATATGCTTCCTCTTCATCGGTTATCAGCTTTTCCAATGCGGAGACGGCAGTTCCTTCGGTGCCGTTGAAGAAATCGATCCAGACGGAGGAGTCAATCAGTATCATTAAAACGGCTCCTTCTCATTTCTTCCAGATCGCCTTCCCAGCGGAGCTTCCCTTTGAATCGCAGAATTTCTTTTCTCTCTTTCCTCTGGATCAGCTCCCGCAAGGCAAAGTTGACGACCTCTTTTTTTGTCTTAAGCCCCGTATACTCAAGGGCCTTCTTAATGAGTTCTTCTTCGATCACGATATTAGTCCGCATTTTCATCACCTCTCCGATTTTGCTGTACACATTTTAACGGGCAATAATGTGTATGTCAAGCAACCCATTTGTTCAATTGAAGCTCCCCGCAGCAAGCTACGGGGAATGCGCTCGCTATAGCGGTTCAGATAATTATTGACACATCTGTTAAAAGTAACCATTATGGTTCCATAAGGTATATAAAAGATATGGAGGATAATTATGGCTACAATAACTTTAAAAAACATCCCTGATCCGATATACAATACATTAAAACAGCTTGCCACTGATAATCGCCGTAGTATCAACAGTGAAATTATTAACTTAATAGAGAAGGCAACAAAAAGTTCAAAGATTGATCCAAATCAGCACTTGGTACTTGCGAGAAACTTTCGGGAGAAATCTAAACATCATTTTGTTGACGATGCAAAGCTTACTGAAATTAAAAACGAGGGAAGGCCATGATTGTTGTTGATACAAATATTATCAGCTACTTTTACCTTTCTTCTGAGTATTCCGCAGTTGCAGAAGAGCTATTTTTAAAAAACTCTGCTTGGGCGGCTCCACTTTTATGGCGGAGTGAGTTTAGAAATGTACTTTCGTATTACGCCAGAAAACAAATAATTACCTTGCAGGATGCGATTCAAATCTTTGAAATAGCCGAGAGTTTATTGCATCATAATGAGTATGAGGTTAATTCAGCACAAGTCCTGAAATTGTCGCAAAGCAGCGGTTGTTCAGCATATGACTGTGAGTTTGTCAGTCTGGCACAGGACTTAAATGTGCCTCTTGTCACTATGGATAAAAAAATTCTTGATAACTTTAAAAATACTGCTGTATCAATTCAGAAATATATGGAAAAATACTGAAGGGTCAACATTTTTGATATTTAATTATGTCAACTAAAGTCAGGAGGATTTGATCATGAGAGAGGTTGTAATTGTCGGAGGATCAAGGACTGCCATCGGAGCGTTTGGCGGAGGTTTAAAAGATGTCCCGGTTGTTGATCTCGGTGCGCTGGTTATAAAAGATGCTCTTAAAAGGGCGGGTTTAAGGCCTGTTGCCGGGAAAGAGATGGAGGAGAATGCTCCTGATAAATTGAAAGATAAAGGATTGATTGAGCTTGAGAGCAGATATTCGGACTGGGACAATTCAAAGAGCCCTGTCACAATTGATGAAGTCATCATGGGCAACGTTCTCCAGGCCTGTCAGGGCCAGAATCCGGCCAGGCAGTCCATGATTCGGGCTGGGCTTCCAAAAGAGACCCCGGCATTTACAATCAACAAGGTTTGCGGTTCCGGGCTGAAAGCCATTGCCTTGGGCGCATCTTCCATAATGACGGGCCAGGCAGATGTAATAATAGCAGGAGGCCAGGAAAATATGAGCCTTGCTCCAATGGCTCTTCCGAAAGCCCGTTGGGGACACCGAATGGAGCTTACAGGGACAGGCCAGATTTATGATCTAATGGTTTTTGACGGGTTGTTCGAGATTTTTTACGGGTACCACATGGGTTTAACCGCTGAAAATATTGCCGCCATGTATGGAATCAGCAGGGAGGAGCAGGATCAGCTCGGTGTCCTGAGCCATAACAGGGCTATGGCTGCAATAAAGAACGGCATATCTGCACAGGAGATAGTGCCGGTAGTCATAAAGACAGGCAAAGGTGAAACCGTATTTGATAAAGATGAGCGTCCTATGGAAACGAGCATTGAAAAAATGGCGAAATTAAGGCCTGCATTCAAGAAGGATGGGAGCGTAACTGCCGGAAATGCTTCAGGCATTAATGACGGGGCCGCGGCAGTTGTTTTGATGAGTTCCGAAAAAGCGAAAGAGCTGGGTCTTGAGTCCATAGTATCGATTAAGGCTTTTGCGTCAGGTGGTGTTGATCCGGCATACATGGGGCTCGGCCCTGTTCCTGCTGTCAGGAAAGTTTTGAAATCGGCCGGGATGACATTAAAAGATATTGATATGATTGAGCTAAATGAAGCATTTGCAGCACAGGCAATCGGTTGTATGCGGGAACTTGGCATTGAAAATGAGAGACCAAATGAATTGGGCAGCGGTATCTCTCTGGGCCATCCGATAGGCTGCACCGGGGCGCGCCAGATGGTTTCAGGAATGAACCAGATGAAAAGGAAAGGATATGCCACAGGGCTCATTACGATGTGCATCGGGGGCGGGATGGGGATGGCGATGATTATTGAGAGAAAATAAATCTGTTTTTTTCTTTACTTATTAACCCGTTGCTGATAAAAACTGCTCAGATGGATAGGCTGT
>JAHJRK010000213.1 GCA_018830925.1 Pseudomonadota bacterium | reverse complement strand
CGTGACGATAGAACGCTGCTATGGCTTCATTTCCTTTGGGCGTTGCCTCGCCTGCAAAATGCTCAGGGTAAAGGAGACCAATCGAGCGTTTTAGCCACACATAGAAAAAATCAGATAAGTTGGAGTAACTACCTGAATTCCGGGCGATTTTTACTCACTACAGCTTGATGAGCTTCTTATCAATGGATCTCAAAATCAGCTCTTGCTTTTTCGTGAGAGTGACAACACGAGACATTTTGAAAATTCCCCTGGCATCCCTGAGGTAAACTTTATACATCGTTTCCACTTCTCGCAATGCCGCCTGTGGTGAAATCTTAATCTTTTTCAACCGATATTTCAAGAGCGATAGCAAAAGGTAGGATAGGTAACAGATAAAGACATGCGCCTTAACCCGATTGGAGAGCCAATGCCGTATAGGTTGCAGGTTTGCTATTCCCTTAATACTGTGAAAGGCTTTCTCAATGAGGTCCTTGTCAAAATATAGCCGGACCATCTCTTCTTTCGGCAGGCGGCGTGTGCAAAAAATGCAGGAGCAGCCATCAAACTCCTCCGCTTCCGCCAGCGCAGATTTTATCAGACGCCCCTGTTTATCAAAATATTTTTCCAGTCCATTCTTGATGGCCTCCCCGCTGTTCAAAATCTCCTGAGCCTCCTGTATTTCGCGATAGCGGGATTCCTTCAGCTTTCGTTTCTGTTGGGCGTTAAAACAAAGCGCCAATTCTCCCCGGACCCCGCCAATCTTATAACGTCTTGTTGTAACATAAAATACGGAATCCTTCAACGGTACATAATTCTCGTATCGCTCCAGGTCGCTTTCAGTTAATATTTCGCGCCATATCTTTTCAAACTTCGGGTTGAGGGCCACCCCGCAAAGGGTGTCCCATTCCAGCGCTTTCATGTCGAGAAGATTGCGGCCTGATGTAACCCCGCGATCGTAAATGATCAAGCCTCCCGGCTTCAAACGATATCGGCCAAACGACGAAATCACGTCCCTGAATGTTTTTGAATCGTGGATGTTCCCATCAAAGGTCTTATGGAAAACGGGTATGCCGGCTTCTTTGGTGACGGCCAAACCGATTTGGATCAGGGGCCGTCCTCTCACGCCCTCCTTATCTTTTCCTTCTTTGCCCAGAGAACATTTCTTGCCGTAGAGATAGGTATTGGTGACATCATAAACGATCCCGGAATCTTTGAGCTGGTATTTCTTACTAACGGATTCATAAATATGTTTCTGCAATACTTCAGGGTCTTGCGTTTGCAGGGAGTCCATGGCATTTAGGAGCCGCTCTTCGGTCAGCCCCTCCAGCTTCAACATCATATTGAGATCGGTTCTTTCAAACCAGGCGGGCATTTGATTAACGCTTTCATAGTCCAGGCAATGTGCGTATACCATGCTCAATATCTCATTGCCATATTGACCGAGGCGCTCTGCTAATCCGATTTCTTGCGCAAGATGATTTAAAACAAGCAGCGGCCCATACAGTTTGACCTGGTCTACCTCCACATCGGACATGGAAGCGGAAAGGATGGTCTTGCCATCCGCTTCTTTGCCGACATGGCGAATGTAGCGTTGCACCACTTCGCCCTTTATTCTCTTGCTTTCTACCTCTGCCAGGTAGATTCTGCCACGGACTTTGTACTTTCTAATAAAGCTCATTGTAATGAGTATAATACACATTACACAACCAAAAAGCAAGTGTTTCCGCTGTTTTTGTTCATCTGTGGTGGATTTGCGTAGTCCGACGGGAAAATTAGGTTTTATGCAGAGAGTGGCGATCGTTGGGTCTTGTAATGAGTAAAAATCGCCCGGAATTCAGGTTATTAGAGTGATCGCGGATTGGGGGAATCCTCTGGTCTTATCGGTTTTCGGTTCGGCTGCGGTTTCCGGGGGCAGGCCGGCCGATCTTGATATATTATTTATTTCAAATAAGAGAGGCACCGGACGTCGGTGTGCAACAGTTTTTGAAGAAGGGTTTTGGATAGATGTTGAAATTCAGGATAAGCATTTTGTTAATGAATTGTGCAATAACTACCAATGGTGGACGGACAATT
>JAHJRK010000212.1 GCA_018830925.1 Pseudomonadota bacterium | reverse complement strand
GGGACATCCTATAGTCTCCTTGTCAATTAAAAAATAATAAATTTTATTGTCAAATTAATTAAAGAGGTTAGAAAGCCAGCCTTTTTAAGGGCGCACTTCTCCCATTGGTTTTTAACATCTTTTTCGGCAATTCTCTTACTGGTACGAACTTCATTCATCTGATCGTTGTCATTATCCGGCATGCTCTGAGTTATACAGCGCTGCCAATCATCCCTTATTCAGACTCTAAAGTTCAGTAAGAGGCCCTGGATTGTCCCTCCCGAGGTCTCAATGCCTCAACGTTCAACATCGGGCTCTCTTGCCGATATCAAAAGAACTCATCTACATGTATTCAAACGATTTGGATTAAAAGCCTCCTTCCTCTTCATAAGAGCCCAGGCAATTACAAGCATCTTGGCCGCAAGCTTCACTGTCATTTTGGTATGAATACCTCTTTCCCTCTGCCTCCCCTGAAGCAAACCCGTAAAATATGCTTTGAAATAGATATTCATCGCTGATGCGACCCGGGCTGCCTGATATAGAGCATACCGAAGCTCGCTGTTTCCTCTCTTCGATATAACCGGTACAGCTTTATCGCTGCTCTGTCCGCTTCTGGCTGCACAAAGATCATATCCGGATAACTTCAATACCTGACTCGCATTGTCAAATCTGAACGGATTGGCTATTGCTGATAACACAACAGAAGAAATATACGGACCAAAACCGGGTATCGTAAGAAGGTAACGATATTCGGCAAATCCTTCACCTATTTCTTTAATCCGCTTTTCAACCTCTCCGATATCCTGACGAACCTGATCCAGTTTGTCTACAAGAAGTTTCGCCTCAAACTCGGCTGCTTCTCCCATCGGACATCCAATAGATTCCCCGGCTGACTCATGGATCTTCCTCAACCGAAGTTTTTGAGCGATTCCACGTTCTCGTTTCGTCACCATCCTGAAAAACCGGTCAAACGGCATGCAGGCAATTTTAGCAGGATTCGGACACCATTTAACAACAGATAAAATCTCTCCTTTTCCGGTATTAAAAAACTTGTCCAGTTCCGGAAAATATTTTGCAAGTATCGAGTTCCTGATGCGAACCCTGATTATATGTTCATCTTTCTTCAACCGCCTCCGCAACGACAGCAAATCCCGCAGCTCAATAATCTTGTCGGAAGGCCGGTCATAATACTGACATCGGCCCCTTGATGCCAGATCCGTAACATTGGCCGCGTCCTTTAAATCATGCTTGTCCCACCGTTCATCCAGAGTCTCGCGGTTGTTCTTAACCGACTTTCCGCTGACCAGCACCACATTAAATCCATTGCCCGCAAGATGGCTGCCCAGTGGTTTGTGATAATTGCCTGTAGGTTCAAGAGCAAAGAGAACCTTCTTCAGATCATTTCGGGATCTAATCAACTCAACCTGCTCAAGCAACCTGGTAAACCCGCTTCTGCTGTTTTCAAAGATCAGCCTGCGATAAAGAGTCTTCCCGGTGGCCGTTCCCATAAAAGCATGATGCTTATCTTTTGCGACATCAATGCCTACAATCAGGTATTCATCTGATCCGGAAATCTCTCCAATAATTTGACAGAAATGCTCCCGTTTGATATCTTTAATATCGTTCATGATAACCTCCTGCTGACATTATAAGGGTAAATGTTGTTGGGTTCCCTTATCTTATCAGGAGGTTATTTTTGTTGCAATGTGACGAAATTCTCTGTTTGTAGTATCTGGGGGAGTATTTACTTCTATCGTTTTAATATACAACGTTCATCAATATATCAATTGATCATATTTCAAAGTTCAATTTCAGTTCATCTGTCAGTACGCGGCCTCGTCCGTCCGCCATGCTTACTGCCGCAAGTCCGCCGCGGCGGACCTTCGGCGGGGAATGCGCTCGCTGTTTCGTTTCACCATTCTCTGTTATCTGTTACAAAGCCGTCTTTTAGGAGCCGTTACGAAATAACTATTACATTTCTGACCATTTTGTTACGGCTCCTTATGCCGTTCACGACATTCCAATGTTACGGTTATTTTTGAACGACGGCTTATCTTTTTCTAAGTCTACCCACACCAACCATAATAAAGAAAATCAATGACGGGGACTTGGGGACGTATTACACTTACAAACTTATTTTTCAAGAAGCAAATAATTATTCTCCCTTGCAAGTTTCTCTCCCCGTATTACAGCTTTACCAACAGCTGTTACCGATTGATCCAGCCGTCTGGCAAGCGATACCATCGTTATC
>JAHJRK010000211.1 GCA_018830925.1 Pseudomonadota bacterium | reverse complement strand
CCCACTGCTTGCGGCGGGGAGATTCAATCAGGTTTGTCGGCTTCGCAATCGCATCGGTCGGATGGGCGTTTCATGGCCGGTTCCAACATGCGAACAAAAAAGAGCGCAACCGATCCACAACCGAACAGAACCAGGATAAATATGCCTAACGCTTCGCCGATGAATTCTCGTTTGTAAATCATGTCTCGAATATCCTTCCTTATTGCCAACATGATTATTGCCTTATACTTTATCTTAACCGAAAAAACGAGCATTATCAAGTTGAGGTGCAGATCACAAAAGCTTCAGATTTTCCTCCTTAATTCCCTTTACCCGGTGTAGTTTCATCATCAACCGTCACTATCCGCCTCTTCAGCCTTTTTCTCATCTTCCCCGGAGAGTTGTGCCTCTTCTTTTTTCTTCTTTTTGGCGGCTGCATCCTCATCTGCTCTCTCAAAAACATCATATCCCAGGAGCGATTCTGCAATATAAGCAGACATGTCTTTCACCACGATGTCAGATCCCAATGAGGAGATGCCGACCTGCAACCCCTGATAGCAGAAAGGGCAGCATGAAACCAGCTCTTTAGCACCCGACTCTTCAGCTTCTTTTACCCGCCTCTGGGCCATCTTGTTCTGGATGTCCGGATACCCTGATTTTAATCCACCGCCTGCTCCACAGCAGCGTGAATATTTTTTATTTCTTGGCATTTCAATCAGTTTGAGCCCTGGAATGGAATTCATGATAAGTCGCGGCGCATCAAACCCACCGGTTGCCCTGCCCAGATGGCAGGGATCGTGATAGGTGCAGGTTCTGTTGACCGTATGGAGGAATTTTAGCTTGTCCTGCTTTAACAGCCGCGCCAAATATTCCACGGTATGCAGGACTTCAAAATTCAATTTTCCAACTTTCGGATAGTCCTGCATGATGGTTTTAAAACAGCCGGAACATGAACTGATCAGCGTTTCAATGCCCAGGCTGTTGAACTGATCGATGTTTTCCTGAAAAAGCCGTTTATGCTCCGGGTCTCCCATTCTGAGCAGCACGCTTCCGCAGCATTTTTCGTCTTTACCAAGAACTCCGTAATCGATATTCAGTGCTTCAAGAATATTTATGGTATTAATAGCAACCTGCTTGACATTGGCATCATAGGATGCCGTGCATCCGAAAAAAAGCAGCACCTTTCCCTTTGATTTGATAATTTCCCTGGGTTCCTCGGTGATTAGATTGTCTTTTTTAGCCCGCCGCGACCACTTGGTTCTGCCTGTACGGGGTTGCTGCCACGGGTTGTCATAGGTCATGATACTTTTTCGTAAGACCTTTTGGGGCTCCAAAGGACCGTATCCCGCGCTGACAATCAGTCTTCGCAAATCTTCCCAGAGACTCACCGTATCGATATGAGCCGGGCAGACCACTTCACACAGGCCACAGGTTGAGCACTCATACAAATTGGCAACAAACGATTTAATCTGTTCCTCTGTCACTTCCTGATAGCCGAACAGAGATCGGATCACTTTCTTAAACGATTCCCCGATCTTCTCACTTTTCATGATTTTTGCGAGAAATCCATTCTGAGATCTTGCAATTTTCAGAAAATCGATAATCTTGCGTCGTGGAACGATATCCTCTCTGGAGTCCTGATCATATACGGGACACCAGGAGAGACATTCACCGCATCGCGTGCAGGCGTCAAGCTCAATCAACCGTTTTATATTAAGAGTATGGATGGGTATCTGTATGATCTCTTCCTTGCTGTCTGTTTTTTCCGGTGAGACGTCAGATATTTTTTCTTCTACTGTGGTCATTTTCAATACCTTTTTAAAAATAAACCCTGATTTTATATTCGTTTCTCATTCCTGACGCCGGACACCTCTTCCAGAACATAAGTAAGGGGTGTATTGAAGATGTGCCGCATTTTACCGAATGGCAGATAGGCCACGAACAGCGCTCCGACGATTCCATGTGCATACCACAAGTATGGATAGATGGATTTCCAGCTCAATCCGAAGACGGATAATATCTTTGACAGGGAATATCCGATAAAGGAGTAACCCGCTATTTCAGCAGGGATTCCGGTAACCAGTATTCGTACGCCTTCAAGAATAAAGCCGAGAAAAATCAGGGTCCCGATAATCAAAAGAGCTATATTATCCTGATTTTCCGTGGCGACATGAACAGGCTTAATGATGAACCTTTGAACCACGGCCCACAGGATGCCCAGAAGAATGAATAGCCCCAGAAGATCATTCGCAAAAGCGGTGAATGGGTTGTTCTTGTCTATTAATGCCAGCGCCCAATCCCCATCGGGATGAAAATAAAAGATGATGGCTGTGAAAAGGCTTAATAGAAAGCGAATTAAAATGGCGGAAAAAATCAATGAGTGCATGGACCATCGTCCGACACTCTCTTTAAGAATTCTTCTCTGGAGAATAATATCCAGAACAACCATCTTCAATAAGGAGAATATCTGTCTTGAAAAAATAATGTTCCAAATGGTTTCGGAACTTAAACTGATCTTACGGTGGAGAGAGTTTTCCTCGCCCTGGACACTGCCAAGATACCAGAATCGCAGGGTGGCAAGAACGCCCACAAGGAAAATAAGCAATGCTACGCCGAAGATGGGGTGTCCCATGGATAGGGGTGAATTATGGCAGAGAATACAAAGGGCGCTTTTTGAAGGGAGAACCGCAGCAGGGGCTCCAATACGATTGTCGCTGAAATGACATTTTTCGCATGATTTCAAATCCTTCACATCGGTAAGAGTGTGATCCGCAAGACTTATCGGCATGGATTCGAGATCGCTATGGGCCAGCTTGACATGATTATCTTTAGGATCAAGCTCAACGAATTTGGATTTGAAATGACAGGCCTGACAATCGACCCGCAGATGCGGCGCATGGGCCGTGCTCTCGCCATGCACCGAATGGCAGGCCCGGCACTCGGCCCCGGTTTGGCTTTTGTGGGGAGAGCGGGCCACATCCGTGTGGCAGTGAATACAAGCCGAATAGTGATGCGGGTTCTCCTTTGCGGCGCTCACTGGTACCTGAAGCGAGACCGCCTTTCCGTCCACCGTGCGGCGGCATTCGGCCTTTGCGTGGCATCCGTTGCAAAAGGCATTGGCCGTCAACACGCCTTCGTTGGTATGGATATTGGGCTGTCTGTGGCAATCCAGGCAGACCGGTTTGCCGGTTTCAAGGGTGTCCATTTCAGCGCTCGCCTGCGGTAATCCGGCAAGCCCCATGATTATAATCACGGCGCCGGCGATTGCCGTGCCCATCCAACCTTTTGCGCTCATCGAATCAATGATTCCTCTCTTGCCGTTAAATCGTTCGTATATTGGCCGGTTGCAACCGCACCTGCCTATTTCTTGTGGCTCCTGCCTGTAAAAATACTCGTATCGGCCGGATAGGTTTCCGGACGAAAATGGGCCATGCCTATATGAATAAAAAACTTCACCACAACCGCCAATACGGCCTCGTAGAAGTGAAGCGTTTGGGCGAGGTTTACAAAAAATCCGGGAATATACCGGGTAAAGCACTCGGGATACCACAGCACGAGGCCCGTAATGCCCATGGTGTTCATACCGATAAAAAGCGCCCAGTATTCAATTTTTTCCATGTAGGAGAATTTATCAAAGCGAGGCGGTGTTTTTTCCAGGCCGAAAAAATAAGCCAGGTGGTGTTTGAAATCTTTCAGATCTTTCAGTGACGGGACAATCGAATCCGGGCCCGTCCAGGCGCCCGCCAGGCCGAACTTGTAATACAGGAACCAGAGCGCGTGAATCACAACGCATCCATAGGTGACGACGGCGCAATAGCGGTGGAGCATGGCGGCATGGGAGGCGCCGCCGATAAGCCACATGAATCCGCGTGCCGGGGTGGTTGAACTTAAGCCCAGAGAGAGCCCGGTGACGGCCAATCCGGTGAATCCGAACATCACCACGAGGTGCAAAAGCCGGTGAATAACGGAAAAACGAATCGGTGTGTCCGGGGTGAAGGATGTCGCCTGCATATCAGTGTTTCCTCAATTTTTCGTGAATTTCGCGCAGGAGCCACAGAAAGCTGTGCGCAACAAAGAAGGCCAGAGAAAGCGCTAACACCGCCAGGGCAAACCATCGTATGCGATGAATCCACAGGACTTCTGCCCTTTTCGGGGCATCGGCTGCAGACACGCTCTCCAGGGAGGCATGGATGACAATGCCGGTGAACTCAGTTTCAGCCTTGGGATGGCACCGCTTACAGGCCAATAGCGCTGTTTGCGGCTTTTTCAGGGAATCCACGGTATGTGCGCCATGGCAGTCGGTGCAGAAGGCCGCTTTTGGATTGCCCAGATCGATCCCCACCCGCCCATGAATATTATTACGGTAGCTGGCGGCGTTGGCCGGGTGGCAGCTTGCGCAAGCCCCGAGCATCCGTTGACCCACCGCCACCCGGGAAAGGCCGGAGCGCTCGTAGTGGGACGCGTGGCACTCCCCGCAGGTCGGGGCCATGATTTTTCCCCCGGTGACCTGCTTCTTCTCTTTGGAAGGGTCTTTTTCTTCACGAAGCGCCTTGGCATGGCCGCCTTCGAGATAGCGTTTAAAGGAGAGTTCATGGCATCTTCTGCATCGCGCGTAATCATAGGTGCGGGTGGCGGATTGCCTTAAAAAATCCGGTCGTTTCTCATCCGAATGTTGCAGGCCGTTCACGATCATCGAACCATGGCAATCGTCGCATTTGAGTGCGGCATGGGCCGAAAGGGCAAAACGGTTCATGTCGATAAACCAGTCAGACCCTGCGCCTGAAGGCGGTAACATCGCGGCACCCGCTTTTCCGCAAATTCCGATCAGGATCAGGGCTATGGTCGCAAGCACAATTCCAAAGTACAGGGGATAAATCTTACGAAAACCGCTTTGGAGTATATGACGATTCAATCTTTGCTCCTATGGGGTTAAGTTGTTTGATATGGTTTGAAAATAAAGTTCGAAAAACCGCATGGTGTTTCGGTGCAGCAGATGGAAAAGCGTTCGGGCGGTCGGGTCCGTGACGCTTCCCTGATCAAGCTCGTTTTTAAGTTGCCTAAGCAATGAGGTGGTCTCGCAGGCATCGGCCATAAGTAGATCCGGCACGCCCGCTCGCGCCCAAATCCGACCTCTTTTTTCAAGGGGCTTTAGACGGCGCCACATGGCATCAAGAAATACTCTTATCTTTTCCGGCTCGTACGCCTTGGCGCCAATCAGCCACCACACCGGAAACATTTCAAGGCCGGCGGCGACAATTCTGGAATTACTCAATTCCCGCCGAAGCGAGTGAATAAGGTTTGCGCTTTCGGATGTCGGCAGCTGTAATGCATCCCTTGCAACCGGTGAGCACTCATCGGGATTTCGTCTACTATCCCAGTAAACGGCGTCCGCCACAAGGCGGTTGGCCCGGTGGTAATGCGGATGCTCGAAATGCGGACCGAAAAGATACATCTGTCCGTTCCCCATGGGGACTCTTAGCGCCGCAGCAGTAGAAATCAAGGTCTCCTCAGCCAGGTCTTTATCCACCAGAAATACGGTTTTATCCGTAAAATGATCGTAGCGAGCTAAAACTTGAGCCTCCGGCGGCGCGAGCATTCCCGGGCCGCCGTATAATGGAACGAGAAGTGCCGGTTCGCCTGAAAACGGCGGCACGCCGGTCAATCGCAAGCCGACGGCCTCCCTTACCGGATGAAAGATGTGCTCGCATCCGTAAGCAATTGAGAACTTATGCGGCATGCTTTGACACGTCGGCAGCCGTTTGCTGAGATTCGTGATCTTCACGGCGGCAAAGTTAAAGTGGCATAAATGTGGCTTGGAAGAATTCATCACCAAATAAGCTCCGGCGCAAGCGCCCAGATAAACGCCCCCGCCCGTGATAAACGCCGCCAGTTGTCGCGCGCCGTCTTCTCCGAGAGCTTCGGCGATGGCCACTGTATCTCCTCCCGAGACCGCCAAAACGTCCATCTGTTGAAGCCGCCCGGAGCGCACTGCAGGCGCATCCAGGACCGAGACGGCATGAAAGCCCATTCGCTCGAACATGTCGACAAACCACAACCAGGAGTGGGAAGTGCCGCTACCGGCATATATGCCGATTCTGGGATAGCGCATCCGTCTGCATTCAGGATCAGGGACTCCGGAAATCCTTATATCGGTATTTCCCTTGCTGATATATCCGGCCTTTCCCTGCGGCAGTTTTATATTTATGTCTGCATTTGACTGATACAGATTCATTAAAACAACTCAGTTATTTCAAAAGATCGGCTACAACCCTGTCCAGAATCTCCTGAGTAAGATCGAGTTCTGTTCCAATGGCGGCAAGTTCCAACATGTTCTCTTCCGACAGTTCAGGGCACATGACAGAAAAAATCGGCTGGATTCCAAATATCATGGCAACGGCCTGCCTTCTTTCCCACCAGGCTTCGGCCTCGGCAGCATCTCCGGAAAGCCCAAAATCATTAAAAATGGGTTTTAATGGGCACCATGGACTGAAGCTGCCCTTGCCCTTCAAGGTGACGGTTCCGCTTAACCCATCAAACGAATCGACAATCTCTTTCAGGCTTGATTTTCCGGAAAGCTCTGCAACAGCCGCAGGGTCAATGCCGTATTTTGCGCATGCTTTTAATGCACGGCCGGCATCTTCAGCCGAAAGCCCCAGCTTTTTAAATGCAAGCAGGGCAAGTACATCCGAAATCAGCACTCCCGGTTCGGCAACCTTGCTCTCCTCAACACGTTTTGGGTCTTCATCAAGAAAAACCGCGGTATTGGTTGCATAGGGCGTGAAATAGTCGGCGCTGTGTCTGTGCACAATGGGTTCCAGCCACTCTTCTACACCCGCTTCGCCCATGGCTGAGGCGATCTCTGCGATGCCTTTTTTCGTCATGAAATCATTCGTTTTAATCTCCTTCAGGATTTCAAGCGAACGCCTGACAAAATTTTCATGATCGGCGACCTCTATGAGTCCCATGCCTCTGAAAGCCAGAGCTTTGAGTTTTTTACTGCCAAAAAGTTTGCCCAATCCAAAACGATCAGGGCTGCTCCAGTAGTTATAGCAAATTTGGGCATAATCAGATCTGTTTTCTCCTGCCTTACCGATCATCATGGTCTGGAGAAGGTCATCGCCCATAAACTTACGGAGTGAATCCGTTGACTCCCAGACATCCTTGCCCCAGATTCCTGAAGCATCGGAGATATCAGCAACACCGTCGTGGATCCACAGGTACACAGGTTTATCAGATACTCCTTTAACAACAATATAATCGTAGCCCGAAAATTTTATCTCTATGCCAACCTTATATATTACGGGGCAGTGGCACATTTTTCCGGTAACAGGGCTTTTAGCTGTGATCAAACCACTGGCGGATGCCGGGCAGGTTGTGCCTGTGAGTAAACCGGTTCCTATAACAATGGGATCATCATTTAGATGTTTTTCGTAGAGGTGTTTAGTTATTCCGGCTCCACCTATTTTTTCACTGACGAGAGATTCATCCAGTGCTGTCTCTTCAATTTTAGATGTTGCTAAGTCAATGACAAGAATCTTGTCGGTTGATAAATATTCCATATTAGTTTTCCTTATTTATTCCAGTGTAATCGCATCTACAGGACAAATCGCTATGCACATCGGCCCGTAATCATCCATATCTTCACAAAGGTCACATCCTTCCCTCAGGAGCATGGGCTTGACTGAAGCATCCGCTTTCTTGTTCGGGTCTGCCGCTTCCCCAATTCTATTAACCTCAAGTCCTTCCGGGCGGGCAACCTTTAGAAATTCCTCTTCTTTAATAAGAACACCAAAGTAATCCTGCTTTTCCCTGGCTCGATACACAACAATACAGGCGGAGAGAAAGGCAAAGCCATCGTCTCTGTGGTAACTGCAAGCCATTTCACAGGCCATGCAATTTATACATTTTAGTGCATCAATTTTAATTCCCATTTGGCTACCTCACTTAAACGTTTCGTTTGATTCGGATTACGAGCTTTTCATAAACAAAAAACTCCCATTAAGAATGATGGCTCGATTTCTCATTATCCAAGGCAAAAGCAAAAGTCAATAATATATTTTAAAACATCTGATATTTAAAATATTAAAATATTTATTGACTCGGGTAAAAATATATGAAATTTATTGAACCCAATTCATGGAAATCGGAGCGAGAATTTAGAGTTTGGGGGGAAGATGCACGATATGAAAGATATTTTTGATACTGTAAAATCTAACAGGATATCGGAAAATATTGTTCATCAGATACGCGGCGCCATTTTGAGGGGAGAATTAAAAATTGGAGACCGACTCCCATCTGAAAAGGACCTTGCTATGAAATTTGGTGTCAGCAAGTCGTCTCTAAGGGAAGCATACCGTGTACTGGAAGCCTACGGGCTGCTGGAAATAAAGCAGGGTATGTCCGGTGGCGCATTTGTCAAGGAAGTCGATCTGAAAACGATAAAAGACGGACTTGTAAATTATTTTTTCTTTCAAAATCCCAGTATCCGCGAATATACCCAGATTCGAACCTTTATTGAACCGGAAGTTGTTAAAATCTGCGCTTTAAAAATCACGGACAATGATATCGATTATCTGAAAAACAATATTTCAGAGATGGAAAAAGAGGTGGATGGTGAAAATTTTATGAGTGATCTTGACTGCGCTTTTCATAAAAAGCTTGCTGATATCACTGAGAACACTATGATTAGTCTCATTGTTGAAAGCGTCCAGACTGCCTTGATAAATGTTAAACGCATGTTGCAAATGAACCACGACTTTTTAACGATGGTCTGTGACGGCCATAAGAAAATAGTTGGAGCCTTGTGTGAACGTGATCCCGATAAAGCCGGCAAAGAGATGCTTCAGCATATCATCGAGGTGGAAACGGGAATGCTGGCCTGTAAAAACGGAGATATGGTTTTAACGGAAACAGGCATTTTAAAATCAGATACGGGTAGATGATTATTATTTATTGCCCATCCGGAAACCAAATTCGTACACATGTTAGTTTCCAATTCGGAAATAGGCAATTTTGGGCAAGCTCAAGGAAATCAAGGGATTGCGCGGAGACATACGCTTTGTATGTCGCACAAGAAATCCCGCAGATTGACACAGAGATCGCACAAAAGGGCCATTTCCGGATGGGAACTATTTAACTTTTAGAATAGTAAGACACAGATAGTATCTCGGGTTGTTCTTTCAAAAATATCTGAATGTGCTTATCAGGTTGTGGCTTGGAAATCAGGATATTTTTGATTGCCTAAATAACTATCAGGAGGAATTAAATGACCGAAATACCAAAAGAGTCAAAAGTTGATCCACGAATCACAAAAAAACTGCGTGAAATCATGGGTGAAAAAAACGCCACTGCGGCCAAACACATCCGCTACGCCTATTCCTATGACATGTCGTTTGTAAAGCCCAAATTGCCGGACTATGTGGTCATGGCAGAGACCGTTGAGCAAATTCAGGAGCTCATGCGCTTTGCCAACCTGGAAAAAATACCGGTGATTCCCTATACCGCCGGCACCAACATCGGCGGGCTCTGCATTCCCGAGAGGGGGGGGATTCTTCTCGATTTAAAGAAGATGAACAAAATCATCAAGATCGACCCCGAATCCCATTATGCGGTCATCGAGCCGGGCGTCTCTCACGGCCAGCTCGCCGAAGCCCTTTACGCTCACAAGCTGCGCTTCGGCTGGCCCGTGGGACCACCATCCGCATCGGTTTCCTCGTGCGCCATCAACCACGGCATCGGGGGGCTGAATGCCCGTTACGGGCTCAACAGCCAGGAAATTACGAGCATGGAAGTCGTGCTTCCCACGGGCGAACTGGTGCGCGTCGGATCGTGCGCCATCGTGGAAGATGCCTGGCACAGCACGCTCCCGTTGCCCAAGCTGGACGGGTTGTTCAAGGGCTGGCTGGGGGGAACGGGAATCGTGACGAAACTCGGCATCGGCGTCCATCCCATTCCGCCGTTCCTGAAGGTGTTTACGGTCTCCTGCGATAATGTCGAGGATATGTACTCTTATATGCTCAACTTAAGCAATTACGAGATCTGCGATGATTTGACGGCCGTTTCCTGGTGGCTGGCCCAGGTGCCGATTCCCTACCCGTATCGCGAAAAACCGGACGAGGCGCCCGAATGGTTCAGTTTTGCCAATACCAACTCCTTTACGCAAAAGGAGAAGGAAGCGCGTGAAGAAATCTGGGAGATGGTGGTGGATGAGGAGAAGAAAAAAGGCACCTCGCTGAAAGTCACCCAATATCCGGAAGAAGCCCTTCGGGCCAGAACGCAGCTTCCCAGCCAGATCGTCGGCTCCACAAAAAATTATTGTAAGATGGCCGGCGCCGGTATTTCCTGGCCGGGCACCTTCACACCCGCCAACAAATGGGCGCCCGTTTACACTGAATGGAAAAAATTACTGATCGGCCACAACCTGTCACCCTCGGTTCGTATGAGCATGTACCGTGGGGTTCATTACGGCATGCTGCGGGCGATGATTCCCTTTAACAAGCAGAGTGCGGACGAAACGGAAAATGCGCGGCGCGCGATTGTGGAGTGCTTGAAGATCGATCTGGATCATGGCGGCATTCCTTACAAACCGCCGGTGGATTTCGGCCAGGAAATCAACAAACGCGCCCACCCGGGCTATTTGATGTTATTAAGGCGGGTCAAACAGATGCTGGATCCCAATGATATTATGAACCCCGGCAAACTGGCTCTCTAACGCACTGCGGTAATGCGCGCTTGTATAGGTTTGCAGAAACTATTTGCAAATCGAAAGACAGGAATTGGAGGAATGATACATGGAATGGAACATCTCTTCGCTGAAAGATCTTGAGCATTATTTCTGGCGCTGTACGGCCTGCGGCACCTGCCGCTCTGCCTATGATTTCGGCCCGCCACCCTTTACCCGGCCCATCTGCCCCGCGGGAACGGAATTCGGATTTGAGGGATATTACTCGTCCAAAGGGAAAGCCGCCTTTGCCCGCGGTATTTCAGACGGCTCACTCACCTTTGATGATCCCGAATTTCTGGAGGCAGTGTATAAGTGTACGGTCTGCGGCGGCTGCCAGAACCAGTGCCAGGTGGACTACAAACCGCATATCCCCGAGGTTATTGAGGCCATGCGGCGTGAAGCAGTCAAAAGTGGCGCAGGCCCGATGCCTGCGCAAAAAAATCTGGTTCAGTCCATGAAAAACTACAACAACCCCTACCAGGGCCCACGTCGCGTGCGCATGGACTGGACGCGTCCCTTCAAGAAAGCCAAAACACCCATCAAGGATATCAACACCGAGCCGGCTGAAGTACTTTTTTATGTCGGTTGCACCGGCGCTTTCAACAAAATCGCCCAGGCGGTTCCCCAGGCTACGGCACGCATTTTTCAAAAACTGGGCGTTGCTTTCGGTATTCTCGGAGAAAGTGAGGTTTGCTGCGGCTCCACGGCCATGCGGGTGGGAGATGCCGAAGAATTTAAGCGGGTGGCAACAAACAACCTGGAGACTTTTAAGACCCTGCATGCCGAAAAAGGAGTCAAAACGATTGTGACCTCCTGCGCCGGCTGCTTTCGGGCCATCAAGAAGGATTACATTCTCTCCTCGGAATACAATCAGATGATGGATGGCATCGAAGTTCTTCACACAGTTCAGTACCTGCACCGGTTGCTGAAAGAGGGCAAGCTCAAATTTGAAAAAGAGCTGCCGTGGAAAGTCACCTATCATGATCCCTGTCATACGGGCCGGCATCTCAACAAGTTCCGCGTGGACAACGACGGCAGCGAGCTATGGGAAGGCGCCTATGTTAGCGTTGACGAAAGCGAATGCCTGTATGACTTGCCCCGTGAAATTATCAAAGCGATTCCGGGAGTTAGTTTTGTGGAGATGGATCGAATACGCGGCAACTCGTATTGTTGCGGCGGCGGCGGGGGCGTCATGACCGGCTTTACGGACTGGGCCGGAAAAAATGCGGGCTTGCGCATTCAGGAAGGCATGGAAACCGGAGCCGAGAAAATGGTTTCGATTTGCCCCTTTTGCTATTTCAACCTCACCGAGGGCGCCAAACGGATCAGCAGCAATATAACCCTGCATGATCTGACCGAACTGATCGATCTGGCTTTGCCGGACTAGACGGCAGATAAAGAAGATATTTTAAAGCGGCATTTAATACCAATGAAACACTTTAAGTCGATTACTATCCTGGCGTGCCCGTATTGCGTAGTGTGCGCCAATAACAGTCACACAGCCAAACATCTTTTGACAGAGAAAAGGAGGCGTAGATGAAAAAGCTATTGGTGGTAACGATCAGTATGTTTAGTATGTTTTTTGCGGTTTTGATGGTCGTAGCGCAACCTGCTGCAGCGGTCGAGCCGGTAAAAATCGGCGTGCTGGTTCCGCTGACCGGCATTGTTGCGCAGGGAGGTCTGGAAATGAAGTATGGCATCGAAATGGCGGCCGAGGAAAAAGGCAAGGTATTGGGCCGACCGATCGAACTGCTGGTGGAGGATACCCAGATAAAGCCGCCCATAGCGGTGACAAAGGCTGAAAAACTGGTTTACAAAGACGGCTGCATAGCGTTGATCGGTGTTTTTTCAAGTGGTGTGGGACTTGCCATTGCGGCGAATATTGACAAACTCAATGTTCCCTTTCTTACCACCCATGTCATGACGACCGAGTTCTACAACCTCCACCCGCTGGTCTTCAGAAGCGGCCAGCTGGCAAATGATCAAACCGCTGTCGGCAACGTGAAGGGTATTCTGTCTCAGCCGGAGCTGAAAAATCGTACCTATTATGTCATTGTTCACGATTATGCCTGGGGCCATGACGGAGGGGAGCGTTTTATCGCCCTTGCCAAGCAAAACGGTATCAAGATCTACAACGAGTCTTATGACAAGGCGCCTACTTCAACAAAAGACTGGTCCTCTTACATCAGCAAAATCAAGGCGTCAGGCGCCGACGGCGTTTACATGGTACTCATCACCAACGTCATTCCCGTCTTTGCAAAACAGGCGGCTGATTTCGGACTTCAGGCCAAAGGTGTAAAATTTGTTTCAGGGGCGGCGCCTGGACCCGTGGAACTGGAAGCCGGAGGAGAAGCCTGCTACGGCATTTTCAGTGCATCCGACTGGTCCTGGGATGTCAACAATCCCATCTCGGACAAATGGGAAAAAGCTTTCTTCGCCAAATATAAGACGATTCCATCTGATGCGGCGGTTCACAGTTATGTGGGCGCCATGAACCTGTTTAACGCGATCGATAAGGCCGGAAGCACGGATCCCAAGGCGATCGCTGCGGCACTCAAAGGCATCAGCTTTGAAGGTCCTTACGGAACGGTGCGTATCTCGGCCAAAGACAACTGTATGCGCAATGACGCCGTCTGGACGGAAACTGTGGCCGCTCCGGAGAATCCCTTTGGCGCCAAGGTTTCCATGAAAGTTCTGAAAACATTTAAAGCGGCGGAGCTGGGACCGCCTGAGTGATTAGACAAATCGAGTAGGAGCATAGAAAGAAGACTGAAGGAAGAAGGTAAATATCAACTCTTTCTCCTTCAGTCTTCAGCCTGAACACCTTAGCAACGAATTCCCCGCACAGCGGGGCGAAACTTAACATAGAAGACATTCAAATGAGTGGAATTGCTACCGCTGTCGACATTACGCTCAACAGTCTCGTTCTGGGCGGCGTCTTTTTAATTGTTGCCGTCGGCCTGAATATCATCTACGGGCTCAGCCGGGTGATGAATCTGGCACACGGTTCGCTATATGCCATCGGCGCATATACCGGTTATACGATCGTTTCTCTTGGCGTCAACTTTTTTGTTGCCCTGCTGCTCGCGCCGATCATCGTGGGCATCATAGGGCTTATTATTGAGCGCATCGTGATCGCGCCCATGCGAAAGCGCTCAATGATCTATACCCTCATTCTGACCTATGGCCTGATGTTTTTTTTGGACGGCCTGATCAAGTACGTCTGGGGCAATGAACCCAGGTTTGTCGCGATTCCTGCCTTTATGCGTGAGACTATTTCGATTTTCGGCACCCATTACCCGGTCTTCCGCCTGACCACACTGGTAACCACTGCCGCAGTAATGATCGGCCTGATGCTTTTTTTGAATAAAACACGCATCGGCATGATTCTCAAGGCCGCCAGCACGATTCCGGAAATGGTCTCCTGCCTGGGGTTCAATATGAATTATATTCACATCGGCGCGTTCATTTTAGGCTGTGCCCTTGCAGGTGTTGCCGGTATTGTCGCAGGCCCCTTAACGACGATTGACCCGCTCATGGGCCATGAAATGCTGATCAGCTCCTTTGTGGTGATTGTCATCGGCGGTCTGGGCAGCCTGCGCGGCGCCGTGTTTGCAGCACTGTTGATCGGCCTTGTGCAGACTCTGGCGGAATTTTTCATAACGGATCTGGCTATGGTGATCGTGTACATGATGATGGCGGTGATTCTGGCGTTTATGCCCCGCGGACTTTTCGGAGAAGGAAAATTTGAATAATGAGTGGCTCACCCTCAATGCCCGACTCGCACACCTCGCTATCGCCCCTTAAACTCATCGGCCTTGTAGTGCTTTTCATCGCACTGGCATTGCTGCCTTTTGTGTGGGGCAATCGGTTTTATATCAGCTTGATCACAGAAATCATGATTTACGGGCTGCTGGCCATGAGCCTGGATGTGCTGCTGGGGTACACCGGACTGCTCTCCTTCATGCACAATGCCTATCTGGGCATCGGCGCTTATGTGGTGGGACTGTTTCTTATTCACGTATCACCCACATCGCTCTGGCTGGCGTGCCTGGTTGGCGTCGTTTTCACAGGGTTAGTGGCCCTGCCGGTCGGCTGGATTCAGGTGCGAACCGGCGGGCTTGCCTTTGCCCTGCTGACACTGGCCTTCGGGATGATGTTTTATACCATCGTTTGGAAGTGGTATGGCCTAACCGGTGGAGATGACGGACTGATGGGCGTGCCTAGTCCCGATATTCAGCTTTTCGGATGGTCCGTCGGGAACACCGGCAACCCGGCGCACATGTATCTGTTGACCCTGTTTGTGGTCGCCATCGCACTTATCCTGACCCGCCGAATTATAAGCTCCCCCTTTGGCGCCGTGCTGGAAGCTATTCGTGAAAATGAGGAACGCGCGGCGTTTGTCGGCATCAACGTCAGGCGTTACAAACTCTTCGGATGGATGCTGGCCTGCGTTCTGGCCGGAACAGCCGGCGCACTTTATATTCTATGTAAAGGCTATATCGGTCCCGTCACGATGAGCGCGTTTGCCGGCGCTGGAGTGTTGATGATGGTCCTTTTAGGCGGCCTTGGAACACTCTGGGGGCCCATCGTCGGAGCGGGTATTTTCATCTATATTCAGGATTATATCAGCACAATGACCGAACATTGGGAAATCTTCCTCGGTATAGTGGTGATTTTTCTAGTCCTGTTTATGCCGACGGGATTTGTCGGCCTCGGCAACTTTTTTAAACGGCTGCGAAAGGATTAATTAAGTATCATGAATGCGTTTTTATGCACCGATAATCTGTGTCGACATTTCGGCGGAGTCATGGCAACGAATCGGTTGTGCATCGAATTTGAAAAAACCGGGTTGCGATCTATTATCGGACCAAATGGCGCCGGTAAAACCACATTTATCAACATCATTACCGGCCGAATACCGGCCAGCTCCGGGAAAGTGCATTTTCAAGGCGCCGAAATCACCAACAAGCCGACCCATGAACTGGTTAAATTGGGAATCTGTAGAACCTTTCAAATTACAAGCATCTTTAACAATCTGACCGTGTTTGAAAATGTGAGGATCGCCAAACAGGCCAACTCCGGCGGCTCTTTGAGAATTTTTTCCACAAAAAAGAGCCTGAAAAAAGTGGCGTGCGATACATGGGTGATTCTGGAACGGCTCGGCCTTAAGGATCTGGCCGGTCTGCCGGCCAAGAATATGTCTTACGGCGACCAGCGGATCCTGGAAGTGGCCATCGCCCTGGCCGGAGATCCGGAGATTCTCTTTCTGGACGAACCCACGGCCGGTATGTCACCCGCGGAAACCAAACATATCTCCGATTTGATCAAGGGTCTTTCCAAGGAAATATCGATCGTGCTGGTCGAGCACGACATGGATATGGTCATGAGAATATCGGATAAAATCACAGTGCTGCATTACGGCAGCATCATCGCAGAGGGCGCGCCCGAAGAGATCAGGACGAACCAGTTAGTCAGGGAGGCCTATCTTGGAAAAGACACATAGAATTCTGGAGATAGAAGATATTCACACCTATTACGGTGAAAGCCACGTTATTCAGGGATTGTCTTTATTCGTCAATGCGCATGAGGCCGTCTCCATTCTGGGACGAAACGGTGTCGGCAAGACCACGACACTTCGATCCATCATGGGACTGACTCCGCCACGCTCCGGCTCGATCACCATTGACGGCCAAAAAACCATCCGCTGGCCCGCGCATCGGGTTTCCCGGCTGGGAGTGGCCTATGTACCGGCGGAACGGCATATTTTCCCGGGTTTGACCGTGAAAGAAAATCTGAAGATTGCCGCGCGTTCCGGTAACGGGGGAGAGCCATGTACGCTGGAGCGGGTGTACGACTATTTTCCGGTTCTGGCAGATCGCACCAACCAGGATGGATCTACGCTCAGCGGCGGCGAACAGCAAATGCTTGCAATCGGTCGGGCACTAATCAGTAATCCCAAGATTATCATTATGGATGAACCCTCCCAGGGGCTATCCCCATTGCTGGTGGTTGCGATCACCCAAATTGTGAAAGATTTTTGTGTTGATTCGGGAATGACGCTTCTGGTTGTAGAGCAAAATTACCGAATGGCCCTGAAAGTCGCCAATCGACATTATTTAATGAGCACCAAGGGGAAAATTACCGGTATCGCAACGACTCAGGAACTGATCGATAATCAGCAGATCATTCTTGATCATCTGGCGGTATAATTCAGCCGTCTCCGAAAGCAGGCGGCTTGGGCGAAAAGGAGAGCGATGAAATGAAACTGAAAGAAAAATTCATGCGGCGCTTGGAAGGAAAGGATGTTGGCGGTCCTGCAATGGTAGGATGTACGACGACATACGGTGTGGTTGAAATCATGAAGCAGTGCGGCGCTGAACGCCCGCTGGCAGACGTCGATCCCGAAGCCATGGCAAAGCTGGCCATAGCCGGTTATGAAATCGCCGGCTTCGAATGGGTCAAGGCCATGGGTTGGGATATCACTCCAATCAGTCAGGTGATGGGCTGTACATTGGGTGAACCCAAGATCGATCTTCAATATTATATCAAAGAACATCCGCTTGCCGACAGCCTTGATGGACTTGCGTACCCGGACAATATTTTTGAAAAGGGGCGGTTTCCCGCCTATAAGAAGCAATTTGAAATATTGAAGAAACGTTTCGGCGACGAACTGGTAGTTTTTGGCGAGAGTGAAGGGGCCTGGACCTGCGCCTGCAACCTGGTGGGAACCGAGAAGTTCATGAAATGGACTTTCAAGGAACAGGCCAAGGTACAACAGATCATCGATGTTACTAAGGCAGTTACCATCGATGTCATCAACTGGGCCTTTGACCAGGGGGCCGATTATTATTGTCTGGCCGAGCCTTCATCGGGACCGGCGCTGATGAGCCCCAGGACTTGGAAACAGTTTGTCCAGCCCATGATGACAGAGATTTGTTCCAAGGCCAAAGGCCCGATTGTGTTGCATATTTGTGCCAACACTGACATGATTGTTCCAATGATGTGTGAAACCGGTGTGGCTGGAATAAGCATTGAGGAGAAAGCCGATATGAAAAAAGCCGCTGAGGTGGCGCATGCTAAAAACGTACGCGTTTTTGGTAATGTGGCGACGGCAACGACCCTATTTATGGGCACTCCGGAAAAATGTTATGAGGAGTCGATCGCAAGCCTGGAAAACGGAACCGATTTTCTTACACCGGGTTGTGGCATTGCGCCGGGATCTCCACTTGAAAACATCAAACAGCTTAAAAAAGCCAGAGACGATTTTTTTAAATCCAGGGGGTAGTGTTCCGGTTTTGGATAATCCGCTTCTATCATATCGAAAACCTAATATCCTCAGTTCAAATGTATTTGCAGACAATCTTGAATTGTTCTCTCATATCAAAAATCAGGTTTGACATTCAACAGGATCGATAACATTTAAATAATTAAACATCAATTGAAAGGAAACTCGTTTTAAGGGAAGAGACGACCACAGGCAATGAATGTCATAACTGATAAAAAATTAGTTTTATTCGGCTGTCCCTTGGACTGCGATGAAAATTTCGATTCCATTCAGGAAAAACTCAACGGACTATGGACCATGGGGAAAAGCGACGATCCTTTTGACGAGGTTATGGCGTTTATTCGTCCGGAAGTCCGACAGGATTTATGGAGGGAGCTTGGTTCTGTGGATATCCCAGCATGGCTTCGCCCAAAACCCCGTGGTGATGATCTTTTGAAGCTCAACACCGAAAATTTTATCGCCTTCATTGATGAAGATGGATGCAGAAAGATAGCAGAGGATGTCGCCGGTATCGTCTCAAAAAAGATACTGCCCGATATTCCCTGTATGATCGGAATAGATCACTCATTAACCGGAGGCGTATATAAATCTTTAACGGAATTTTATGGCAGGGATAATGTGTCGCTGATTATCATTGACAGTCATACCGATGCCATTCCCATGTCTGTTCTTTCAGGCGCCATACAATACGATATTGACACGAATCCCGGTTCCGTTCATGACCCAAGGGATCCTTTTTTATATAACCGTCCTGATTCATACAATGCCAGTTCCTTTATCCATCACATGGCCGCTGAAGGGATCATTAATCATAAAAATCTCTATATTCTTGGTGTGAGTGACTACCCGGAAAAAAAAACGTTCCGTATTAAAGATCCCCGTATTTCCGGATACACCGGCGCCTACGCAGAATTGAAACGCAGAGGATCCAAAATAATGACAAAAAAGGAGTGCACGTTATCTCCTCAAAGGCTTAAGACGCTGTTGCAGATATCAACGCCTTATGTGTATATCTCAATTGATATGGACATTGGTGCAATAAACGCTGTTGAGGGCGTCAGGTTTCGGAATTGGAAGGGCTTAACCGAGTCTCAGCTTTATAAACTTGTGGATACGCTTAAAATTCTGTTCACCCGGAAAATTCAACTGGCAGGCATGGATATCACGGAAATTGATCAAAGAAGAGCCGGAGAATATTATCCTGCCGGCAGAGACCAAACATTCAGAATCGCGGCAAATCTGATCAAGAAGATAGGGTTTGGTCTTTGAACCGAAACAGCGAGCGATAAAGGCTGATTCTATAAAAAAGCGCTGGTGTTTGATAGAATAAATATTATGATTATAAACAGTTAAGGAGGTTTGGATGTTAGCGGAAAAAGATGAAAACAGATATTTTGATATTGAGGATGCCTCTGAAGAAAACCCCATAAAAAAATTGAAATATTTTGTGGATGGTGAATTTCGTGTCTCTAAAACCGAAAAGTACATGGATTGCTTCAATCCCTCAACCGGGGCTGTAATTGCGCATGCTCCGCAGTGTACTCAGGCCGAGGTCGAGTCCGCCATAGAGAGTGCAAAAAATGCGTACCCCGCCTGGTCGGAAACCCCTGTAAGCAAGAGAGTGCAGGTGTTGTACAAGTTTAAGGCTCTTGTTGATGAGCACCTTGAGGAACTGACCTATCTTCTGTGCCAGGAGGAGGGCAAAAACTGGACTGAATCGATGGGTGACGTGTTAAAGGTAAATGAGGTGGTTGAGTTTGCCTGCGGTGCGCCTCATCTAATGAAGGGCGAGTCTCTGATGAACGCAAGTAAAGGATATGATACGGTCCTATATCATCATCCCATAGGGGTTTTTGCAGGAATCGCACCATGGAATTTCCCGGCCATGATTCCCCACGGCTGGATGACTCCAATCTGCGTTGCCACCGGAAACTGCATTGTTCTCAAGGCGGCCAGCTTTGTGCCCCAGTCATCCCTGCGTCTTGCAGAGCTGTGGCGAGAAGCCGGGCTCCCCAATGGAGTGCTCAATATTGTAACAGCAGGACGTAATGAAGCTGAAATCTTTCTGAAACATCCGGATATTAAAGGAGTCTGTTTTGTCGGATCCACTTCAGTCGGCAAACACATCTATAAGACTGCCGCTGCCCATGGCAAGCGCGTTCAGGCTTTAACCGAAGCTAAAAACCATGCCCTTGTATTGCGGGATGCCAAGCTTGAAAGAACAGCACGAGGTATCATCAATGCCTATTGTGGATGCGCAGGAGCCAGATGCATGGCCTGCCCGGTTGTTGTTGTTGAAAATTGCATTGCCGACGAGCTTATCGGGTATCTCAAAAAGTTCGTCGCAGAGATGACTCTGGGGCCGGCCTATGATCCTGCAACAGGCATGGGTCCAATAATGAATGCCGGTCACAAGAAATTCATCACGGACTGGATTGAAAAAGGCATTGCAGAAGGAGCTGAACTCATTGTTGACGGTCGCAATCCGGTAGTGCCCGGCTATGAGAATGGATTTTATCTGGCTCCTACGATTTTTGATCATGTTACAGAGGAAATGACTATCGGAGACGAAGAGGTGTTCGGTCCGGTACTCTGCATCAAGAGAGTGGATTCCTTTGAGGAAGGTCTGACCATAATGAATAAAAGCCGGTTTGCCAACGGTTCAGTGATTTATACTCAAAACGGACATTATGCCCGCGAATTTGCCGCCCGTACAGATGCCGGGATGGTGGGTATCAATGTCGGGATTCCCGTACCTCT
>JAHJRK010000210.1 GCA_018830925.1 Pseudomonadota bacterium | reverse complement strand
TCTGGTACTTGATATTCCTTCAGACAAGATAGCCTGTATTCTGCCAAGCGTAACGCAGGTATCAGCACACCCTGGAAAATCAGATCTTACCTCGCATTCCCTGCATGGACTCTTTATAAGATATCCTATTTCAAAGTCAAATCTGTAGCCGATTGCATCTAATTTAGGGATGTATTCCAAAAGCTCCGGTCCTGTTTTTCGGGCGTTTAATAATGTTGTCATTGTTTTTTTTAAATATCATAGTATTCAATTTATCACAAGGCAAACCTGATTTACATGTACTATTTCCTCGACAAAAAGCGTTTATATTCATACATTTTTGCAAAAGCTTTAACCGCACGTTCGGGGGAGGGATAGAATACTCCTTTAAATGAACAGTCACTGATCCTGTGGACGGTTTTATCTTTTTCATCGGTCAGCAGTCTTACGCCAAATACCGGCTTGTTATATTTTTCCATCAGGACCACGATGTGTCGGATATATTGTACGTCGAAGTCGGACAGCGCTTTGTTGACGCTTTTAAAAAATTCTGCCGTATAAGTCGGGTCTGCATCAAGTATCGAATCGGCGAGGCGTTTTAAAAGTATTCTGCGGCCCAGTATACCGAGATTGATTACCGCGTCACATCCGTCCCATTTCAAAAGTTCTTCTATGACGGTCATTGGAATTGACGGGTCGTTTTCACCGACTATGTCAACCGGGTTTGACCTGCTCCAGTACGGAGGAAGTATCCTGTCGATTCGTTCTATTAACTCCGGCGACAGTTCGGGAACTTCAAGCCCGTATTTCGAACAAAGGTCGGATGTGACGACACCCCATCCTCCTCCAAGGGTCATGATTGCCGCGCGGTTTCCCTCCGGGAGGGGCAAAGATGAAAAAGCCGCTGAAAGATCGAGCAAATCCATGGGCTGTTCCACCATGACAATTCCTGCCTGCTTGCACACGGCGTCGAAGATTCCGGAATCGGAGGTCATTGCGCCTGTATGACTTGCCGCGGCTCTGTTTCCGGCTTTGCTTCTTCCGCCTTTAAGTAAAATTATGGGTTTCTTTTTTCCGACCCTTGAGGCGCTTTCAAAAAAACGGCGTCCGTTTTTTACGCTTTCCACATAGAGCATGACAGTTCTTGTCAGATTGTCCACTTCAAATGCATCGATATAGTCTTCTATTGTAATCATGGCCTCGTTTCCCGAGCCGCAGAAAGCCCTGATTCCTATATCCTGCCGTTCCGCAAAAGCAAGGAGCTGGGTTCCCATGTTTCCCGATTGGGCGACAACGGCGGTAGAGCCGGGTCTTGGCCTTACATGGATTCCGGTGCAGTAAAAATTAATATGAGGGTTGCATATACCCATTGTATTGGGGCCGAGTATCATTATATCAGCATCCTGGGCGGCCTTTACGAGATCCTTTTCGAGCTCTTTCCCTTTAACACCTGTTTCACCGAATCCGGATGTTATAAGCACCACGCTCTTTATGCCTTTTGCCTTGAACTCGGGCAGCAGTCCAATAACTCCGGAGGCAGGAATGGTAACAACCGCAAGATCAATCTGGTCATCTATTTCGGATACCGATTTATAAACCGGCCTGTCTGCTATCGAGCCTCCTTTGGGGTTTACAAGATATATATTGCCTTCATACCCTCCGCTGATGGTTAAAGTGAAAAGGGTGTGTCCCCATTTTCCGAATTGCGAGGATGCACCGACAAACGCTATTGATTTCGGATAAAAAAGAGAGCCTATATGATCCGGGGAGATTGCAGGAAGATACTTTCTTTTTTCGGTCTCTGCGCCTGTTATTATGAGGGCGTCAACAGCGCAGATATTTCCGTCGGGCATTGCTATTAAAGGATTTATGTCGATTTCGGATATATGCGGCTGTTCCAGCGAAAGGCGGGAAAGCCCTGTAAGCGCCCCTATTATCTGTCTGCGGTTTACAGCCTCCTCACCCCTGAATTTTCCAAGTAATTTTTTTGCTTTTATCTCATCGATCATTTCGGCTGCGTCGGTTTCAGTAAGGGGCGCTATGCGAAAGGCCGTATCTGAAAAAGCTTCGGTAAATATGCCGCCCAGTCCGAACATAATTACAGGCCCGAATTGCGGATCTCTGAACATTCCTGCCACAAATTCTCTTTTCCCTTTCACCTGGGGTTGTACGAGAAAACCTTCGAGATTATTTCCGGCATCTTTTTCAATGGCTGAAACAGCTTTCTTGACTGCATCCGGGTCATTGAGATTAAGGTGAACAAGGCCCATTTCGGTTTTGTGCAATATTCCGGCGCCAAGCGCTTTTAGAACGACAGGGAAACCAATATCAACAGCGGCATTAACCGCTTCTCCGGAGTTCGATACTTGTATTTCTTCCGTAACCGGAACACCAAATGCTTTAAGAATTAGTTTTGATTCGTTTTCAGTCAAACTAGAATTTTTATTTATCTTTTCAAATATATCTGTAATGTTCACTTGGCGCTCCCTGGATAATTAATATGTGATAATAATCTCTTTTTTACTTGGAACCGTTTACGGATAAAATATAACGCAATACCTCGTATGATAAAGATTAAATGCCCAACAAAATGATATCTGAAATATCACAGGAAACGCTTAATTCCAAGAGATTATTAAAAAATATTTTTGCGCTTTACAGATGGAAATGAATAATAAAAGATGATATATGGCATTTGAACATGACAGGGTTTTTTTGATTTCAAAAAACATGATGGTTTCGTAAAAAGTCCCAATATGCTCACTTAACCCCGATAAACGGGATAAGTGCGTTAACGAAATTATATTTTGCCGCTCTTTTCAGTACCCCCTTGAGGGGTAGAAAAACGCAGAAATTAATTACTAACTTACTAATGAGCTTTTGGGGGATTTTTAAATCACTTCGCTAAATCACAAGAACTCTCCGCCTCAGGCGGACCGTAGCTTGCTGCGGGGATCTTCAAAGAATAGACAAATTATTAACAGGAGATTTGATTCTGATGCGTGTCGGCATAGGATATGATATTCACAGGCTTGTTCATGGTCGTAAACTTATTCTTGGCGGAAAAGAAATCCCTTTTGAAAAAGGCCTGCTTGGCCATTCGGATGCGGATGTTCTTGTTCATGCAATTTGTGATGCTCTGCTGGGGGCTGCCGGTCTTGGAGATATTGGAATTCATTTTCCCGATACGGATCTTTTATACAAAGATATCTGCAGTCTTGAGATTCTCGCAGGAACATGTGATATGTTAAAGAATAACGGCTGCATTATTAATAATATCGATTCGACTGTTTTTGCCGAAAAGCCGAAGATATCTCCATACAGGGCTGAAATGATAGCCAATATAGCGCGATATGCCGGAATTGATGAAAGGCTCGTTAATATCAAAGCCACGACCACAGAGGGGCTCGGAATGATCGGAAAAGGTGAAGGTATCGCGGCGATGTGTATCGCTACGATCGTTTAAACCGAAACAGTGAGCACATTCCTCGCCGAAGGTTCCGCCAATAAGTATGGCGGACAGACTTGCGGCGGGGATTTTCAATAGGAGGAAAATGTCTTTACGCGTTTACAATACTTTAGAGAGAAAGAAGGTACCTTTTGTGCCTGTGAAGACGGGAAGAGTGACAATGTATGTGTGCGGGCCAACAGTGTACGATTCCTGCCACATCGGGCATGCAAGATCAGTCATAGTTTTCGATGTTATTTTGAAGTATCTGAAAGCAGCCGGATTTGAGGTGACTTATGTCAGAAATTTTACTGATGTTGACGACAAGATTATAAATCGTGCGGGGCAGCTTGGAGTTGATACGTCTGAAGTTGCCGAGAAATATATAAAAGAATTCTATGAGGACATGAATGCCTTAAACATTGAAAGAGCGACCATAGAACCGAGAGCAACCGAGCACATAGACAGAATAATAACTCTTATTGAAAAACTGCTGGAAAAAGAGATGGCATACAGGATAAACGGGGATATATTTTATTCAGTCGAAAAATTTGAAAATTACGGAAAACTGTCCGGGCGAAGGATCGAAGAGATGGAAGCCGGCGCAAGGGTTGATATAGATGAAAGGAAAAGAAACCCCTTTGATTTTGCCCTCTGGAAGTCGTTAAAACCTGGAGAACCTTCCTGGGACAGTCCTTGGGGAAAGGGGAGACCCGGCTGGCATATCGAGTGTTCGGCTATGAGTAGCGCATACCTGGGGGAAACATTTGATATCCATGGAGGAGGCAAGGATCTTGTTTTTCCGCATCATGAAAACGAGATTGCCCAGTCCGAGGGAGCTTCAGGAAAACCTTTTGCAAAATACTGGATTCACAACGGATTTGTAAACATAAATCACGAGAAGATGTCGAAGTCTCTCGGTAATTTTCTCCTGATTAAGGATATACTTAAATCATACCATCCGGATTCTGTACGCCTCTTTCTTTTGTCCAATCATTACAGGAGTCCTATCGATTATACAAACAAGGCGATGGATGAATCTGATGCTGGTCTTGATAAAATTTACTCCCTCATGAAACGGGTGGAGGAAAATCCGGGCCTTGTTTTAAAAGAGGTTCAGGATGAACCGGGAGATTATTGGAAACAATTTTGCGGGGCAATGGATGATGATTTTAACACGGCGAAAGGCATTGGAATTCTTTTCGATGCTGTCCGGCATATAAACCGTTTGATGGACGAAAACAGCGGAGGCATTCCCGGTGATGTTAAAATCATGATTGGAACGATTCACGCGGACATCTGTAGAATTGGGAAAATTCTGGGTATTTTATCCGAGTCTGCCGGAGCATATTTTGAAAGAAAGAAAACTAAATTTATTGAGAAAAAAGCAATTGATCCGTTCCTGATAGACTCTTTGGTCAAGGAGCGGTTTGAAGCAAGAAAAGCAAAGGACTGGAAAAAGGCAGATGAGATTAGAAAGAAACTTTCGGATATGGATGTTCTAATCGAGGATCGGCCTGACGGCACTATATGGAAATTCAACTGACGGCTTCGTAAAAAGTCATTCTGCTGTGTTGCGCTTCTTTCTTTGTCTTTGCGGCGTACTAACATGTACGCCGCATTCCTCAGAATTCGCACGCCTTGCAGATGGAGCTTTTCACTTGAACCCTCGAACCATTACAATTATATGCATAAATTTAAGATAGTATCGGAATATTTGCCTAAGGGAGATCAGCCGAATGCAATTGAGGCATTAACTTCAGGCGTGTCGTCCGGAAAAAAACACCAGGTGCTTCTTGGCGTAACAGGATCCGGAAAAACATTTACAATGGCAAACCTGATTGAAAATTCCGGTAAACCAACACTTGTCATAGCGCCCAATAAAACTCTCGCGGCCCAGTTGTACAGCGAGTTCAAATCGCTTTTTCCTGAAAACGCGGTCGAATATTTCGTAAGCTATTATGATTACTACCAGCCTGAAGCCTATATCCCTTCGAGCGATACTTATATCCAGAAAGATTCGTCCATAAACGACATGATAGACAAACTGAGGCATTCCGCGACACGCTCCGTTCTTACCCGGCGGGATGTTATTGTCGTGGCAAGCGTTTCATGCATTTTCGGACTTGGAGCCCCCGAAGATTATCTCGCGATGAGGGTCGACATTGAGAAAAACATGGAACTGGATCGGGATAGATTCCTGCATGATCTTGTTTCCATGCACTATGAACGAAATGACATTGATTTTTTCAGGGGAAGCTTCAGGGTCAGGGGTGACAGGGTGGAGATTTTTCCCGCATATGAAGAAGAGAAAGCTGTCCGTGTAAATTTTTTCGGAGATCAGGTCGAGAGCATATCGGAAATCGATCCTCTTAAGGGATCTGTTTTGAATAAATTAAACGGCACAACAATATTTCCTGCCAGTCATTATGTTACTCAGAAAATGACTCTCCAGAGGGCCATTGAGTCTATTGTGCCGGAGTTGAAGGAGAGAATAGAATATTTCAGAAATGAAAACAAGTATATAGAAGCACAGCGAATAGAAGAGAGAACTCATTTCGACATTGAGATGATGCAGGAGATCGGTTACTGCAACGGGATAGAAAACTATTCCCGCCATTTGACCGGAAGAGCGCCCGGAGAGCCGCCTCCGACTCTTCTCGATTATTTTCCATCCGATTACCTGCTGTTTATCGATGAAAGCCATATCTCAGTTCCGCAACTTCACGGAATGTATAAAGGTGACAGATCGAGAAAAGAGACACTGGTAAATTACGGGTTCAGGCTTCCTTCAGCTGTTGACAACAGACCCCTTAAGTTCGAGGAATTCGAATCGAGAGTATCACAGGTGATATATGTTTCGGCTACGCCTGCTGATTTCGAGCTTGAAAAGGGAAAGGATTCACTTGTTCAGCTTATTGTAAGACCGACCGGACTTGTTGACCCTCCGATTGCAATCAGAAGGGCGGAAAACCAGGTAGATGATCTTTATGAGGAGATAGTCTCCTGTACAAAGAAAAACGAGAGGGTCCTTGTCACTACTCTTACAAAACGCATGGCAGAGGATCTGACCGAATATTATTCGGATCTGGGAATAAAGGTGAGTTATCTTCATTCGGATATAGGAACTCTGGAAAGGATGGAAATCATCCATGATCTCAGGACGGGCAAGTTCGACGTTCTTGTGGGAATAAATCTTTTAAGAGAAGGTCTTGATATCCCGGAAGTTTCTCTTGTTGCGGTGCTTGATGCGGATAAGGAAGGCTTCCTTCGCTCGGCAAGAGCGCTCATACAGACATGCGGACGGGCTGCGAGAAATATTAACGGGAAGATAATAATGTATTGCGATGCTGTCACAAATTCAATGCGGAAGGCTATTGATGAAACAAGCAGAAGGAGAAATATTCAGGAATCATTTAACAAAAAACATAATATCAAACCGGTGGGTATCGAGAAAGCGATTACGCATGTATTTGCGCAGGTTTCGGAATCACTCACGGCAGAGGATAAGGTGTCTGAAACAATATCCAAATATCATTCCCTCGATAATCTCGATGAGATTATATTAATTCTTGAAAAAGAGATGGAAAATGCGGCCCGTGAACTTGAATTTGAAAAAGCCGCCGAACTGAGGGACAGAATCAGCGCTATAAAGAAAAAGATAATTTTTGAATATTGATGAACTCGTAAAAAGTCGAAATATGTTCACTCAATGAGCTTTTTGGGGATTTTTAAATCACTTCGCTAAATCACAAGAACTCGGGCTAATGCCCTCAAACAGCTTGTGATTTTTAACACTCAGTGATTCAAAAATCTGTTTCCCAAAAATCTCAAATCCGTTCACATATAACTTTTTACGATAGCGTCAATATTGACGGCTTTGTAGAAAGCCATTCTGCTGTTTTGCTCTTCATCAGCGGGTAAAACAGTATTTTCTGCGAAGTCTTCAGTAGTTAATAAGGTTAATATGCCGGATCATTTAATGGAAAAATTATCGGATGTTTCAACAGGCCCCGGTGTCTACCTGATGAAAGATGCCGGCGGAGAGATAATCTATATTGGAAAGGCGCTGAATTTAAAAAAGCGGCTTTCTTCATATTTTACAGGAGCAGATTCAAACCGGCAGCAGCAGATTAACCTGAAAACGGGCCTTCTGATAAAAAAAATAACTTCATATGAAACCATAATCACGGGAACGGAAAAAGAAGCTCTGATTCTTGAGTCAAACCTGATTAAGAAGCACAAGCCCAGATATAACGTAATATTAAAAGATGACAAGCGATATCCCTCCCTCAGACTCGACATCAAAAGCCCTTATCCGAATCTTGCGATTATCAGAAAAACCGGAAATGACAATGCAATCTATTTCGGTCCGTTTGCTTCTTCTCAGGCAATCCGCCGGACCCTGAGACTGATACATAAAACATTCAGACTCAGAAAGTGCAAGACAGTAAATTTTAAAAAAAGAACTCGGCCATGCCTTAATTTCCAGATGGGAACCTGCCTCGGTCCCTGCTGCAATGATATAGATAAATCGGTTTACGGGGAGATAGTAAAAGAAGTTATACTCTTTTTAAAAGGAAGAACCCCTGTTCTTATCAGGGAGATAAAAGATAAAATGGAGAAGGCTGCGCAGGCTCGGGATTATGAGCTTGCGGCAGTTTACAGGGACAGGCTCTTTTCGATCCGGGAAACACTTGAAAGACAGGTTGTGGTTACAACGGATTTCATGGACAGGGATGTATTCGCTCTTGTTCGTCAGAATGAACATTCGGTAATAACTGTGCTTGTAATAAGGGGCGGCTATCTGCAGGGAACCCGGCATTTCAGTTTCAAGGCGGTGATTTCAGCTGAATCCGGGATGCTGAGGCAATTCATAAGACAGTATTATGAGAAAGCCGATCTTATACCTGAAGAGGTGGTTGTATCCGTTGAGATGGAGGACGCGCCCCTACTTGAAGAATGGCTGACGGAGGTTAAAGGAGAGAAGGTCAAAATCTGCGAACCCAAAAAGGGAGAACGTTTTGATCTTGTTAAAATGGCTGTTCATAATGCAAAAAATGAGCTGAACAATATAATATCCTCCATTGTTTCATCCGCCGACCTGCTTTTTCGCCTTCAGAAGCGCCTTGGCATGGATAACGCACCGAAAAGAATCGAATGTTTTGACAATTCAAATATTTCAGGAAAAAATCCGGTATCCGCCATGGTTGTGTTTGAAAACGGAAAACCTTTAAAATCGGCTTACAGAAAATACTCGATAAAGACTGTTGAAGAGCATAATGATTACGCTTACATGGCAGAGGTTATAAG
>JAHJRK010000209.1 GCA_018830925.1 Pseudomonadota bacterium | reverse complement strand
CAGATTCTTTATTTCAAGCCGCTTCATTTGCTCCACGATTCTTCCGGCCATTACTTTAACGGCTTCATCGTCTCCGGTAAAAAGCCCCCAGCTTGTTCCCTCCCAGTTTTCAGATGTTATAGTCCAGTCCTCTTTTGCGGCATGAAATATTTTCCACCAGTACTTGAGATCTTCCGTGTGGGTATTAACCAGTTTGTTATGAATTGTCGTAAGGAGGTTGGCGCCTTTTTTATCTATAGGAACTTTAAAGCCCTCAAATCCCGGCTCTTCGGCTATTTCACCTGCAACATCTTCAACAATATAAATAAAGTCCTCTTTCGGAAGGGCAAGGTTATTTCCGGTCTTAAGAGCTGCTTCAAGACCTTTCTGGAGGATTCCCGGTACTTTCGCCTTTTCACGCAGACCCCTGATGTGTCTTATGAGATCGGGAATCCGGATTTCCATAGGACAGAGATGTTCGCATTTGCCGCACATGGTGCATATCCACGGCCATTTCGCATTCACAACATCATCTTCAAGGCCAAGTCCCACCATTCTGACAAGCATTCTCGGATCAAATCCGTCTATCCCCGAAGCAGGGCAGGAGCTTGAACAGAGGCCGCATGTTATGCAGAAATCATGAGAAAAGGGCAATGCTTTGAATCTGCCGTGATTTAATCCCTCAATACCGATAACCTTTTCCGTCTGATTCATTTTTGCACCTCATTTTTCAAATCACCAGAACCAAGAGCCTTTAAGGTATTTTCAAATTCACAGACTATCTGCGCAAATTCATACCCCATGTTTGAGGCAAGCGTTTTAATTTCAAGGCGCTCTTGCTCAAAATTCATGTGTGAAAAAACCTCTTTCAACTGTTCGACCCTTTTGCGGGCGAAAATATTTCCGTCTTCCGAGTGGCAGTTTCCTGCATGACATGTAAGCACAAGTACTCCTTTCGCGTTATTCTGAAAGGCTGACAGTATGTATTCCATGGAGACAAATCCGGAACAGGGAACCTCGACCACCTTCAGATTTTCAGGCAGGAGGTGTCCCGTATGGACGGCAAGTTCTTTTGCGCGGCATGCCGAACGGCTGCAGCAGAAAGCAATGATAATCGGGGATGATTTTATGGTGCCGGCAGCCTGTCTGATTTCATCAGCTGCATTCCTGTTGTCCGGAAGATTTAATGAGATGGCGCCTCTCGGGCACTCTGCAAAGCAGATTCCGCATCCTTCGCATGCGTCAGGCATGACGGTTGGCCTGATATCAAGGTCAATAGCCCGGTAAGGACAGCACCTGTAGCAGGTAAGGCATCGGATACAGGAGCCGTTGCGAATTTCGGCAGTCGGTTTTGAATCTTTTATGCCGGTAACTCCTGTTCCGGAGGCCAATATTGCAGCATTGGCGGAATCGGTTATATTCTCTGCGGCATTCAGAACGCTTCTTGACGGTCCCGCAACAAAGACTCCCTTCCTGTTTGTATATATGCCTGTTCGATGCAGGTTCCCGGATTGAAGAAATCCGTCTGCTCCCGTATGAATACCGAAAATCACCGCGAGTTCTTTCAGATAACCGGACGGAGATATGGCTTCATCAACAACGGTAAGCGCAGGTGTAATTCTGAAATTAAGCCGGGTTATCCCGTCAATAAGCTCAATTGCTACTTTTCCTTTATTATCCTGCAGAATCCGGGGAGAGGTATCTGTGAATTTAAAATATACCGTTCCGGCTGTTTTTGTTTCCCTGTACAATTTTTCGAGGCCGTTTCCCGCAACCTTCAGATTGCCGGTCAATATGTAAGTTTGCAGATTAAAGTCCGTCTGGAGTTTCAGGGAGGCAAGCATGACTTCTTCCGCAATTACCGGATTGCTTTCATATCCAAGACCGGTAAGAAATACGATTTTACCGCCTTGCGGAATCTGTTTAACGGCATCATTTTCAGGAATTATGGCGCCAGTTAAAAAGGAGAGGGATAAAACATCCTGGGCGGGTTTTAAACCATAAGTGGAAAAGTTGGGCTTTCTCTCATATTCTTCGGCTATAACGACGCCGGATATTTTTTTTGAAATTGTTTTACCGCCGCTTCCCATGAGAATCGTAAAATCATCTGCACAACCCCGGCAGGAAAGAATTTTTGTATCCGTCAGGATATGCGCCGGATCAATTCCCGCGGCCTTGAATTCGTCGATTGCAGATGAAGCTTCATTTCTGTTTAATGCGATGATGATTCTGTTTCCGCTTTCAAGAAGCTCTTTGGCAATATATACAGAGCACGGGCTGCTTCCAATTATAAGGGTTTTCATCTCCAAATCAGTCACCATAATCCTCCTGACCCCTTGACCCCTTGATCCCTGGTTTTGAGATATTTCGCGACATCCCATGCCGTTTTTACCGCATGGGTGATGCTTTCTGCTATGGATAAAGGGCCTCCCGCCGTACCCGCAACAAAAACTCCGCCGGACCCTGCAATCTCATCCTTTTCGCATGATTTTACAAAGCCTGTGGCGCAGGGGATTATGCCGAGCATTTCCGCAAGCTCTTTTGTTCCGCTTCCCGGAATCATGGCTACAGAGAGAACGACCATGTCGTAAACTTCTTCCGCATCAGCTTTTGACAGGTTGTCAAAGCAGGTGATTTTGAGCCGGTCACCTTCCGTTTTATAAATATCTCCGGGAATAGCCCTTATCATCCGGAAATCTTCTTTTGCCGTTTGGTAAAGTGCTTCAAAATCTTTTCCGGAGCCCTGGATATCTATGTAAAAGAAGGTTATGGATGTTTCAGGCTTTCTTGTTTTTATGACGCGAGCCATGCGAAGGGCTGATGCACAGCATATTTTCGAACACCAGAGGTGGCTGAGTTTTGAATCCCTGCTTCCTACGCACTGTACGAAAGCGATTTTATCGGGCGGCAAGCCGTCCGAAGGCTTTATGGCAACGCCATTTATTTTTAACATTCTTTCAAGGTCAAGGTTCGTTATAACATTTTTAAAAACCCTGTATCCGTATGGCTTTTTCACAGGATCAAACGGCTCGAACCCGGTTGCCATAATAACCGCATCCGCAGAGGCGGAATAGCCTGTATCTTTTGATTGATCTATACGATTATGATTTAATCGAATATTATAATTAAAGCGGCCGTTTTTTGATATCCTCTCTAAATTTGCGCCGGTGTGAATTACTATATTTTCATTATGAATAACATTGCTGAGTTTCTCTTCCGCCATGCATGCGCCGCATTTTGCGCAGCTTTCGACGGCTTTGCAGGTAAACTGAATTGCATGACCTCCGAGAAAAGGTTCTTTTTCAACAAGCTCGACTTTGATACCGAGTTTTGCAAGTTCATGGGCTGCAGTGAGCCCCGCTATTCCGCCGCCGATGACAAGAACATTTGAAGATTCCATTTTGAATTATATCTCCCGGTACCGGATTTATATTTAAAAAGGTCAAAAGGAAGAAAATGCTTATAAATTATCTGTTATTTTGTCAACCTCTTCTTTTAAGAATTTTGCTGTCTCATCAACTTGTTGTGAGGATATCTTCCCTATATCACTTGAAAGATCATCAAGCTTTTCTTCCTCGATCTCTGTTGTTTTATTTATGAAGAATGTATCGATTTCCGCATCGTCAAGCAGAAGCCCGCATCCTCCAACCACGCCGAGGAACTCGCCAGATACAAATATGGGAAAGACTACCTTGACCAACCCCGCGTCACACTCTTCCTTAACCGCTTTTCCGGTTTGTTTTGCCTGTGCCGCAAGATTCATGTGAGCAACAGCGCATATGTAGCTTTGTCCCTTGTCATTTGCCTTGATGACCGGGCAGAGCCTGTTGGGCCATT
>JAHJRK010000208.1 GCA_018830925.1 Pseudomonadota bacterium | reverse complement strand
GAGCATCTTAAAATAACCGATATACAAAATGTGATTGCCGGCCTTGATCCTCTTGAAGGAGCAGTGGAATTCCTTGACTGGCTCAGATCGGTAACGCAGGTTATCATCGTATCGGATACCTTCGTTCAGTTTGCGGGTCCATTGATGAAGAAACTGGGATCACCGACTCTCTTTTGCAACACTCTGACAATCGGGACCGGCGGGGCAGTTGAAGGGTACAACCTGCGCCAGAAGGACGGCAAGAAAAAGGCCGTTATTGCATTAAAAAGCCTCGACTACAGTGTTATAGCTGTTGGAGATTCCTATAACGATATTACCATGCTCAAGGAGGCTGACCGTGGTATACTTTTCCGCCCTCCCGCGAATGTTGTAACCGAGTTCCCGGAGCTTCCGGTCACATACGAATACGGCAAGCTTAAGGAGTTGATCATAAAAGAAATGGAAGGGGCTTGCTGATTAAACTTTTACGAGTTCATCAACTTTGGCGGTGATGTTTAATGCTGAAACACAGAACAACATACAGGGTGATTTACGGCGATACGGACAACATGGGCTATGCCTATAATGCGAATTACCTGCGCTGGTTTGAAATGGGGCGCGGGGAGATGTTCAGGGCGCTGGGTCTGACTTACAAGGAGATAGAAGCAGAAGGGTTTTTCCTGCCTGTTTCGGAAGTTCAGTGCAAATTCCTCTCCCCGGTCAAATATGACGATCTCCTGATAATAGAGACAACTATAGACACAGGCGTTAAAGGCGGCATGAAGTTTGACTACTGCATATATGATGAAGACGGGGTGACAGTCCGAGCAAAGGGCTATTCGAAGCATGCCTTTGTCGACCGGAGCGGGAGGGTCGTGCGTCCGCCGGGCTTTATAGTTGATGTTGTAAAGAAAAACAACGGAAAGTGATATTCAAATGAATATAGATGTATCAAAATTCAAAGAATGCAGGGTGCTTGTCATAGGCGATCTCATGATAGATGAGTATCTGTGGGGAGATGTCGACAGGATATCGCCTGAAGCGCCAGTCCAGGTTGTTGAAGTGAAAAAAGAGGAGTCCACTCTCGGCGGATCGGGCAATGTAGTGAACAATCTTGCTGCCCTTGGCGCAAAGGTTTTTGCGTCAGGTGTCATAGGAACGGGCAAAAACGGAAACATGTTGCTTAAAAGGCTCGGATATTTAAGGGTGGATGCGGGAGGAGTTATTCGGGAGCACGGGCGGCTTACTACGAGAAAAACAAGAATTATAGCGGCTCATCAGCATGTTCTAAGAATTGACCGTGAGACAAGAAAAGAGATTTCAGGAGAAACTCTTGATAAAATCATGCGTTTCACAGAGAAAGTAATTCCTGAAACGGATGTGGTGATTGTCTCCGATTACGGTAAGGGTCTTATAACGAAAACCCTGATGGCAAGGGTCGTTAAAGCGGCGAAAAAACATGGGAAGATAATCATAGCAGACCCCAAGGGTCTTGATTATTCGAAGTACACGGGCGTCACACTGATTACTCCGAACAGGAAAGAGGCTGCTCTTGCTGCCGGGGTGGAGATAACAAACAACTCATCCCTTATGGAGGCGGGAGCAAAAATTATTAACAGCGCCGGTATTGAAAGACTCCTTGTTACCTGCGGTAAGGATGGAATGGTGCTTTTTGAAAGAGACAAAAAACCATATAAGATCAGAGCCGAGGCGAGGCAGGTTTTTGATGTTTCCGGTGCAGGTGACACGGTGATAGCAGTGCTGGGGCTTTGTCTTGCAGCAGGCGCGTCATTCAGAACCGCGGCTTCTGTTGCCAATATCGCTGCGGGAATAGTAGTTGGAAAGGTCGGCACAGCCACGGTTTCTGAGAAAGAACTGACAGCCGCCTTAATGCCGCGCTCCACTCCATTATCCGTGAATTTAAGAAAAAAGGTAAGAAACTAGTTTTGGCAAACGGCGGTTTCGATCTTGCGAATTCAGGCCATGTAATGCTTTATTTCAAAGAAAGTCCTGAAGGAATAATTTTTAAAGTTCATGTTCAGCCGCGTTCTTCAAAAAACATGGTTGCCGGACTTTTGGGGGATGCCCTGAAAATAAAGCTGACGGCCCCTCCCGTTGATGGTGCGGCAAACGGCATGTGCATCAAATACCTCGCAAAATGCCTTTCGGTTTCCGTATCACGCCTTGAAATTGTTTCAGGTCACACAGGAAAGACGAAATACATGCTCCTTAAATATGGCGGCAATAGATTGCCCGGTAAGTCTGAAGATTTGAAATCAAAAGTTGAATCATTGATTCCAAACAAATAAGGATTACCAACTATTCATCTTCCCCATAACGACTCTGCAGCCTGACAATCCTCGCATCAACCGCAATCCCTTCATTTATTGCCAGCTTTTTTTTATCGAACTGGCGCGTGATTTCTGAATTGATCTGTTCCATCGCCTTTTTGGACAATCTTTTTCTGAAGCGCGAAAAGGTCGAATGAGCAGGGGATGGGTCTGTAAGAGGTATTCCAAGGAATTTTTTAAAGGAGATCCTGTCGTTTATGTAACATTCGAGTTCAGGGTCGGAATTTATCCTGAACCATTTCTGGAGAAGAAGACATTTAAAAAGAAGCAGGGGAGGATAAGCGCCCGCGCCTTTGATGCTCCTCCCGATACTGTAATATTTGACGAGTATTTCTTCTATGGAGTCCCAGTTGAGCAACTTGTTTATTTTGGAGAGGTTATCAAGGCAGCGGTTTTTTTTCATCGAGCTCTTGAGCAGAAACTCGGCAAAATTCATGTCCTGGCTTGCTTTTTTAAAACCCATGTCGGCCTCCGGCAGGGAATTGACGTTTAGAAGTTATATGGCTCAAATAATTGCCGATGTCAATATAATACAAATATTTAGGATATTTAATCGGTAAGCTGGGAATTCACTCGCTGTTTCGGTTCAAGGGGTCAAGGGGTCAAGGGGTCAAGGGTTCGAGGGGGCAGGGAACTCTTTTGGATCTGATCCGGAATATTAAAATAAACAGCTTGACTTATCGGGGAGAATTGACTAATAATGCCATTCTTCAAAACGAAACAAACATTGATGCGGGGTGGAGCAGTCTGGTAGCTCGTCGGGCTCATAACCCGAAGGTCATAGGTTCAAATCCTGTCCCCGCTACCAAATAAATCAGGGGGTTAGCTAACAACGGCTAATCCCTTTTTCTTTTGACAATATACCATTCCCGGCACTATACTAAAACATTTGAGACTGTTATTATCGTGATGGATATTTTATCTTTTTTAAGTTGTAAAGAAAAGCTTATTGATCAATAAAAACATTATGTTAAGGAGCTTCTTCGGTTATGGAACTGCATTTTAAATATAATAATGGCCCTGTAGATGAAGCCATCAGGCAGTTAATAGGCTTATCGGGCGATATCTCTCGCCCTGCCATCGTCAGAGAGATGATATTGGCATCATTAAAAGCCGGTCAGGAAGATAATGGAAAAGTTGATTTAAAGCTCATGAATTCCTCCTTAAAGGAAATGCGCTTTACGGCAAAAGTATTTGGCCCTTACCGCCATGTAAAGAAAGTAGCTGTATTTGGTTCAGCACGAAAGCAACCGGACGAGACTGTTTATAAGATGGCGCGACAGATGGGCTCAAGGTTGGTCGAATCGGGATATATGGTTATAACAGGAGGCGGTCCCGGTATCATGCAGGCTATCCATGAAGGCGCCGGCCCGGAGCATTCCTTCGGAGTAAATATACGGCTTCCTTTCGAACAAGAATCCAACCCCGTCATGAAGGGGAATTCCAAAAATATAGTTTATAAATATTTTTTTAACCGGAAAGTTGCCTTTCTCAAAGAATCTGACGCGGTTGTGCTTTTTCCCGGAGGATTCGGTACTCTGGATGAAGCCATGGAGACCCTTACCCTTGTGCAGACAGGCAAGCGTAATCCATTGCCTATTATTCTTATGGACGAACCGGGTGGTACATATTGGTCAAAGTGGATTCGTTTTATAAACGAAGAACTTCTGGAACATAGTTATATTGGTAAACCAGACTTGAACCTGTTTGAACGTGCTGATTCTGTGGATGATGCGGTTCACAGAATTTGCCGATTCTATTACAGGTATCACAGTCTTCGGTACATAGGCGACAAACTAGTAATACGTCTTGCATCCTCTCTTGATGAAGAAAATATACGAAAACTTAAAAACACCTATAACGATATCTTGTTGCCACAGGGAGACATTTATCTTTCAGGGCCTCTCCCGGAAGAAATTGAAGAACCTGAAATCAGTCATCTCCCAAGACTTGTTATAGATTTCAATCGAATAGACTCCGGAAGACTAAGAAATTTCATCGATGAAATAAATCGTGAATAGCCCATTTCAATTATCCATCGGACGAAGAGAGCTTTGAGTGCAAACCTGTCTCATTCCGACAATCGGTTAATTATAGAATACGGTCATTTACGATTTCGGATACTTCCATGATCCGCAAATCTCCGTCAAGTCCTTCCGCCTTCACCGCGTCTTCCAGCATAATCGCGCACAACGGGCAGGAAACGGCCATGATCGTTGCACCGGTGGCTTTCGCTTCACGGACACGTGAGCGGGCAGGGCTTTCATTACCGGACGACAGAACATCCGTAAAAAAATTTCCGCCCCCGCCTCCGCAGCACAGAGCATTTTGTTTATTCCGGTCCATTTCGGCAATCTTAAGACCGGGAACAGCCGAGAGCATCATCCGCGATGAGTAGTAATCCATGTTGTGGCGGCCCAGGTAACAGGGATCATGGTACGTCGCCAGAACCGGGTCCGAGTTTTCACGGAATTTCAGCTTCCCCATGTTAAACGCGAGAACCTGCGTGTAATGGAACACCTGGTAATTCCCGCCCAGTTCTGGATAATCCTTTTTGAAGGCATTAAAGCCGTGGGGAGACAAGGTTATGATTTTTTTAACATTTTTTTTATTAAAGAGATCAGTATTATTTTTTGCCAGCTCTTCAAACAGGGCTGTTTCACCTGATGCCCTGACATCATTTCCGTCGGAATTTTCACCCATGGTTAAAATGCCGAAAGAGATGCCTGCCTTTGCAAGCAGTTTGGCTGCGGAACGGGCTATCTCCTGACCACGCGTGTCGTAGGCGCCTTCGTCACCTGCAAAGAAGAGATATTCCTGGTCGGTAAATGGTGCTATCTCCGTCCCCCCGGCCCAGTCTGCTCGTTTTTTAGCTGGCAGGCCGTAAGGATTTCCATGAAGCTGCATCCGGGTCAGATAATCTCTCACCCCGGCCGGGACAAGTCCCTCATCCAGGAAAGCTCCTCTGGCCGCCGTAAAAGCCTCAAGCAGCAGATCTTTGAAACCGGGAAACGGGCAATGTTCGGTGCAGTTGCCACACGCAGTGCAGGAGAACATAATTTCGGAAAATCTTTTGCTTAGCGTAATCTTTCCGTCCAGCCAGGCCCGTAGAAGCCACATGCGTCCTCCAGGCGAATAGGTTTCAAACCGGAATGCCAGATATGAAGGACAATTCAAATCAATATAACTTGAAGGCATCTTGCAGTAGCCGCAGCGAAAACACCTGTGCAGTATCTCTTCATGAAGCATGGTTATATCCTCTGAGACCTTTGCATAACACCCACTTTTGCCCGATTTCTTTGTCAGGCTCAAATTTTAATCCTCGAAATACTCCAATGTATTCCTGTGGTTAAAATTTTCGCCTTCCTTGAACTTGGACAAAATTGGATGTTCTTCAAAGGTCTCCCTATATATGTGATTACGAAAAAAAATCAAACATATCCCGGCCTGTCATTTTTCCCAGTTTCCCGGATTCATGATGTGATTCGGATCAAGCACGGAACGAATCTGATTCATGAGGTTAAATGTGTTTTGGTCCATTTTGTTGATGATCTGCTTCTGGGCGGGAAGTTCCGATTTCCAGGGAATTCCGCCGATTTCAAGAGCAGCGGTATTGGTTGCCTCGAGCGCGTGCTGCGCCAGTTTTATGTCTTCGGGGTCAGCACGGTTAAAAGCATACGCGTAAAAAAACATCATGGCATGACCCGCTCCGATGATTCTTGCTCCCATGGAATAACTCACGTTGTACGTCCGGGCGATTTGAAGACCGGCACGATAAGCCTCCGCGAAATGTTCGATGGCCATGATTGCCCCTACATATTCAAATCCGCCGCCCTTCCTGATGTCGGCAAATTTTACCAGGTCCGGTGAAGGGATTTTTAAAAACCTGCTTTTTTCGGTTGGCGGCATGGGGAGAAAACCAGCGATTTTCTGATCGGAATATTTTTTCACAGATGCCTGGAGCAGGTTACGTTTGAAAGTAAGCTCCTTTTTACTGTGCGCTCCGTAGCTGATGTTTATATGCAGGAATCCGCGGGCCCATTCCGGTTTCGGCGTCATCCACGGCGTCATGTCTTCTGCAACCTGCGTGCCGGTCAGCCGTGAAATTACGTCCGGCATCAGATCCGCGTCTTCACATACGAAAATGAGCATATCATTGTGAGAATAACTGGGGAAAAGCCTGATCCCGAGTTTAGTCACAACCCCGGTGGTTCCCGACCATCCTATAAAAAGCCCGGAGAGATCCGGAAGCGGCGCCCTGGCGAACCAGTCCGGGGAGATGCTGCATGATCCAGTTCTCATGATATCGCCTGTCGGCAGCACAACCTCCATGCCGGTAAGCATATCAGAATGGAACCCCCCCAGGACTGAGAGGTGCCCCGATCCATGAATACAGATATTGCCCGCCAGTGTGGCTATCGGCGGAGCATCCGGCATGGAATGTTTGAGTTCCGGATGATGCTTTTTCAGATACGCCTGCAGCATACCCTCAGAAGCTCCTCCTTCAACAACTGCATACCGGCTTTTCGGATTAATCTGAAGGATACGGTTCATCCGTTTCATGTCTAAAATAATGCCGCCGTGCAATGCCCGCGTGAGGCCTGAGAGCACCAGTCCTCCTCCCATAGGCACCACCGGGACTTTATGCTTATTTGCAAGAAGCATGATTTCTCGCACTTCTTCCGTGCTTCCAGGCATGATAACGGCGTCAGGTTCTGCAGGGGACATTGTTCCCTGGTCCATGGAATACAGGTATCGCTCTTCGGGCTCCGAGGAAACAAACCCCGATCCGGTTATATCGGCTAATTGCCTGATGAAATCGTTCATAGGTTTATTCTCCCAGCGCAATCAGGACAAGATCGCTTACGAGTATCGGCATCAACCCGTGTTCCGCCACTTCCTGTCCGAGAGTCGCCATGCAGAAAGGACAGTTAAATACACAATATTTGGCGCCCGTTGAGAGCATATCGCTGATATTTTTTTCCACCAATTCATCGGCCAGTTCATCCCGCTGTTGGGCACGCGGAACTCCGCCGCAGCACAGGGCGTTTTCCCGGTCATGCTTCCGGGGCACACGTTCGGCTCCGATTTTGATGAAAATATCATCCAGAATTTTATCTGTCTCCGGCGACAGACGATTCGAACACGGCCGTTGGTATGCAATTTTTTCATTAATCGGCTTAATCAGGTCCGGTATTTCATTCAGCCGCCGGTTGATGTAATCGAACAGATGTATCGGTTTAAAAGGCACTGAAATGCCGAAGGCTTCCGCCACACTGGTATAGGTTCCGTAACACTCATCGTGAAAACAGACCATCTCATCAATTTTGGAATCCTTCAGATAAAATGACATGATATTATCTATCATTTTCGGAACCCGATCTCTTATCACGGAGTTTTTAGCAAAATGAAGCCACATGATATTACAGAATATGTCGTTTCCCGAAATCACAGACGCACCCTCGAACAGTTTTCCCCGCACACATCCGGTAAGCATGGGAAAGGCGCACATATTCACTACCGGAGAGCGGACTTTTTGCCGGGTAATCCTTCCCTTTGGACTCATCATCCGCAGCTGTTCTTCAACTATGGGTTTTGGCGCCGGCAATATTCCTTTTTTCTCCTGCAGTTCCACAAGCAGATAAAAAGGATTGTTACCAAACGGGCAATACTCCTGGCACGCGTAACAGGTCAGGCATTCATTAAGCACGCGACTGTTTTCCCCGGCGTTTATCTTTAATTTTTCGGCTTTTGCGTCGCTGATGCCGGCAAATTCAATATATTGGCATTTCATAAGACAATCCACTGTCTCACAGCTGGCACATAGTTCCGGATCAAATTTGATTGCAGGCACAATATCCCCCGGTCTTAAATAAATTATGAAAATCGGACATATTCGTTCTGGATAAAGACAAGTTAAATTGCGAAATGGGAAATATCAGATAATAAATTTATATACAATCTGTTTTATAATGATGCGCTCCGGAACCGCTGTGTCTGATGGGAAATTCCTCATTTGACATGCTTCATATTCTGATGTAATTTTCAACGTAAACTTTCCGTGTAATAAGCTGAGGGGAGAGGAAACTTTGCGGGAGATCAAAATGGAAAACAAAAAGAATGAAAGATATATTCTCTGCCCCAGGGCAGGAAATCCACGCAAACACATTGTTGTATGCCGGCAGTGTCGTTACCGGAAAAAATGTAATGCATATCAGGGATATTTTCAGCCCGGACTGCCTTTTTTGCCGGGAGCTGGGCATTACAGGATGAAATGAAACAGGGAATTATTAAAGCAAAGAAGGTAAATGAGAAATGGGTTGTTTACCTTATCCGATGTTCCGATAAATCTTTGTATTGCGGGATAACCAATAACCTGGAAAACCGGCTGGCATCACACAACACAGGCAGAGGCGCAAGATATACAAGATCCAGGAGACCCGTTGAACTTGCCGGTGCCAGTTCAGAAATGACGAAAAGCGATGCGCTTAAACTGGAATATCGGATTAAGCGGGCGACTGCCGGCAGTAAAATCTCCGAACTTAAAAGAAAGGAAATACTGTAACCGGTACCATTGCGTTATTACTTGTGCGAAATACAATGCCGGAATGCAATAAGAAATATTAACATGGCCTTGCTGGTTATGGCCGGCAAAAACCGCAAGGCCTGTAACCTGCCGCCAAAGCTTCATTTCTGGTACTGAAAAGAGTCCCGTTTATCGGGGTTAAGGCAAGGCAAATACTTTTGATAAGGAGGAGACAGAATGAAACCGAAAGCGATTTTACTGCCGGCCGGAGAAATGCCGCGCCAATGGTACAACATCCTGGCGGATATAAAGCTCAACCCGCCCCTCGGCCCCGACGGCAAACCGATCAGCCCCGATATGCTGTCCCCGGTTTTCCCGATGAACATAATCGAACAGGAGGTCAGCACTCAGCGCTGGATCGATATCCCTGAACCGGTGCTTGACGTTTACAGCATCTGGCGCCCAAGTCCTTTAATAAGGGCAACCGCCCTGGAAAAAGTCCTGGATACGCCGGCACGCATTTATTATAAGAATGAGGGATGCAGTCCTCCGGGAAGCCATAAGCCTAATACCGCTGTTGCCCAGGCATATTATAACAAGCAGTTCGGCATAGAACGCATAACAACGGAAACAGGGGCGGGCCAGTGGGGAAGTGCTCTTTCTTTTGCATGCGCCCAGTTCGGTCTTGAGTGCAAGGTTTACATGGTGCGTGTCAGTTTTGAGCAAAAACCTTACCGAAAAACAATGATGGAGGTTTGGGGCGGCAAGTGCATTCCAAGCCCCAGCACGGAGACCAAGGCCGGACGCGACGCCCTCGCAAGGGACCCGAACACTCCGGGAAGCCTTGGGATAGCAATAAGCGAAGCGGTTGAAGCCGCGGTAAGCGATACTACAGGTAAGACCAGATATTCTCTGGGCAGCGTGCTTAACCATGTCATGCTCCATCAGACAATAATCGGACTTGAAGTAAAAAAACAGCTTGCCATGGCAGGTGAGTATCCGGATATTGTGATCGGATGCGCCGGAGGCGGCAGCAACTTCGCCGGGCTCGCCTTCCCCTTTGTTCTTGATAAGATCAACGGTAAAAAAATCGAGATTTATCCGGTGGAGCCACAGGCATGTCCATCCATGACCCGCGGACTCTTTATCTACGATTATGGCGACACCGCCCGCTATACTCCGCTTCTTGCGATGCACAGCCTCGGGCATATGTTTGTGCCGCCCCCGATCCACGCAGGAGGCCTGCGCTACCACGGCATGGCTCCGACAGTAAGCCAGCTTGTGGAAGAAGGCCTGATTACACCAAAAACCGTCAACCAGTTGTCCTGCTATGAGGCAGGCTCTCTATTCGCAAAAACAGAAGGCTTTATCCCGGCGCCGGAAACCACCCACGCCCTTGCCCAGACGATCGCCGAGGCGCGTCTTGCAAAAGAAGAGGGAAAGGAAAAAGTGATTGTCGTAAACTTCAGCGGTCACGGCCTGCTTGATCTTGCCGCTTATGAACGCTATATGGCAGGAGGCATGAAGGATGTCTCACTGAGCGATGACGAAATAGCCGGGCTGAAAGATGCCATAAAGGGCCAACCGATGCCTGAGCGGCTTAAAAGCATCAGAAAATGAACCCTGATGATCTCGATATCCGCTGCCCGCGTCTCGGCAGTTCTGTGGGCTTTGGCTACTGCCGCACATGCGGCGACGGCCAAAGCCCATGCTTCAAGATTTTCGACTGCTGGTGGGAACGCTTTGATGTTACAGCCTACTTTAAAGACAGGCTCTCAGAAGAAGAATTTATGCAATTGGCCATGTCCCGGCCAAAGCCTAAAATATCGAGCCTGCTTGAGCTTATCGAACAGGCCCGCCGGAATGCAGTGGACGGAGGAACCGATTGATTATTTAGTCTCAATCCGGAAATGGCCTTTTTGAGCGATCTCGGCATCAATCTGCGGGATTTCTTGTGCGACATACTATGCGTATGTTTTAAGGGCAATCCCCTGATTTCTTTGAGATTGCCCAATATTAGTTTCCGGATGGATACTATTTAGTTGAAATCAGCCATATCGGATGATAGGGAATGTTGCATAAAATAAGTCCTTATAACAAAGTATAATTTTATTCCGGAGATTGATATGGACAACTGGACATTCGGGTTTACGATGATCATTGTCGGAATGGGAGGCACGCTCGCAGTTCTCGCGCTTTTCGCAGTGCTTATGGTTCTTATTAAAAAGATTTTTCCGTTCGTGGAAGAAGAAGTGAAATAGATTGCATTATAAACAAAGGACTATCTCG
>JAHJRK010000207.1 GCA_018830925.1 Pseudomonadota bacterium | reverse complement strand
GCTTGTTGGAAAAGGTTTTCTTGAAGCAAGCGGTATAGCCACCCCGAAAGCTTACACACTCTCTTCTTTGAAGAAAGAGGTTCCTGCAAAAGGGGAGTATATAGTTAAATCGGTATGGGAACATGCTTCGATAGGGATGAGCCAGGAATCGGTTTTTACGGCAAAAAGAGCTTCCGAAATAATCTCAAGGCTTGAAAAAGCGGGAAAGCGGATGAAAGGCGAGTGCTTTTGCGAAGAATATATCGACGGGCGGGAATTTAACGCCGCGATACTGGGAGGCCCTGATGGGCCCGAGGTCCTTCCACCTGCCGAAATTCTTTTTTTGAATTACCCAGCGGGGAAACCCAAAATTGTAGATTACCACGCAAAGTGGACTCCCGATTCCTTCGAATATCTTAATACCGACAGGTCTTATAATTTTGGCCCTGAAGATAAAATGATCATCAAATCGATTAAGGCTACGGCAATAAAATGCTGGAATCTTGTGGCGTTAAAGGGATATGCAAGGGTTGATTTCAGGGTTGACGAATCAGGGAAACCATGGGTTCTGGAGATAAACGCCAATCCGTGCCTTTCGCCGGACGGAGGATTTGCGGTTGCATCAGCCCTGGTTGGACTCGATTTTCCAATGATTGTTAAGCGAATAATAGACGACATATGATAAGACCTTTGCATAGCACCCCCTTTTGCCCGATTACTGTGTCAGGCTCAAATTTCAATACTCGAAATACTTCAATGTATTCCTGCGTTTGAAATTATCGCCTTCCTTGTTCTTGGCCAAAATTGGATGTTCTTCAAAGGTCTTATTAAACCTGATATGTTTGGAGTATAATTTGACCATTTCCGGCAACCCTCAATTTGATCTTCGGAATTTGACCTTCCGCGAAACACCTTCACAAGATGATCCTGAGAAAGTAAGGGCGATAGTCGAAGCTACGGGCTTTTTCTCGGAGGAGGAGGTTGAGATATCTGTTGAGCTTGTCCGTGAAAGGCTTTTGCGGGGTATTGAAAGCGGATATTATTTTCTATTTGCGGAAGATGATAAGGGTAAGCTTGTCGGATACACCTGCTATGGTCCTGTTACCGGAACCGAATCGAGCTTTGACCTGTACTGGATTGTCGTTGACAATGATTTCCAGAGGTACGGAACAGGGAAGCTGCTGGATTCTAAAACAGCGGCTCTGGTAAGAGAGATGGGAGGAACAAGGATTTACGCTGAAACATCCTCAAGAGAGCAGTATGAGCCGACCCGGACATTTTACCGCAAGGCAGGATATCACGAAACGGCATACCTGGAGGACTTCTACGCTCCTGAAGATGGAAAGATGATCTTTGTGAAAAAGGTTGTGTGATTTGTCCGGTCTTTCGAAGAACATAATCCCTGATAATGTAAAGAAAATCCACCTTATCGCAGTATGCGGTACCGGGATGGGTGCTCTTGCCTGCATGCTTAAGGATATGGATTATGAAGTGACCGGGTCAGACCAGAGGGTTTATCCTCCCATGAGCGATTTTCTTGTCCGGAAAGGTATTTTCCTGATGGAGGGATTCGGTGCCGATAACCTGTCGCATCGTCCCGACCTTGTAATCGTAGGAAATGCGGTGAGAAAGGATAATCCCGAGGTTGTCAGGATGATTGAGACGGGACTCTTTTACTGCTCCATGCCCCAGGCATTGAACCGGTTTGCGGCAAAAGGCAAAAAAACACTTCTTGTAACAGGAACACACGGAAAGACCACCACCTCTTCCATACTTGCATGGATACTCTATAAGGCAGGCCTTGACCCATCTTTCATGATCGGAGGAATTGTAAAAAACTTCGACAGCAATTACAGGATCGGGAATGGAGATTATTTTGTAGTCGAAGGCGACGAGTATGACACCGCGTTTTTCGACAAGGGGCCGAAGTTTCTTCATTTTAATTCTTCAATAACTGTGCTTACAAGCATAGAATTCGATCATGCCGACATATTCAGGGATCTCGAACACGTAAAACAGACGTTCGGCAATATGATAGGAAAGATACCTCCCGCCAACCTGCTTATAGTATGTGACGGAGATGAAAACATAGACAGCCTTATAAAAAACAGAGATTGCGTGACGGAGAGATACGGAAGAAAGGAGGATTCTTCCTGGAAGCTCGGTTCTGTTTATGTGAAACCGCCCTGGACTTTTTTTGACGTGATCAAGAAGGGATATATTTTCGGAACCTTTAAAACGAAGCTTGTGGGAGAGCATAATCTCCTTAATGCTCTTTCTGTCATTGCAGTGGCGGATCATCTTTCTGTTCCTGCCTCTGCCATATCTGAAGCCCTTGAAACATTTGAAGGCGCAAAGAGGCGGCAGGAAGTGCGCGGCGTGAAAAAGGGCATTACGGTCATGGATGATTTCGCTCATCATCCGACCGCAGTGAGAGAGACAATAAAAGCCGTAAAACCGTTTTACAGTTCAGGACGGATAATAGCGGTTTTTGAGCCGAGAACCAATTCGAGCATGCGCAAAGTCTTTCAGGATATATACCCGGTTTCGTTTGACGTGGCTGATATCGTCTGCATAAGCAGGCCGCCGCTCCTTGATAAAATTCCTCCCGGCGAGCGTTTTTCATCAAAACAGCTTGTCGAAGATCTTAAACGCCGCGGCAAAGACGCGCATTACTTCGACGATACTCAGTCCATAATAAATTTTCTCGTCAAAGAATCAAAAGCAGGAGACCTTCTCCTTATCATGTCAAACGGCGGATTCGAGAATATCCATGAAAGGCTGCTGAAAGCATTATAGATTTTAAACCGAAACAGCGAGCGCATTACCCGCCGAAAACCTGTTTTCACCTACCTAGTCCACTACGCACGATATCAAATTGATGTAAGGATTACTGCTTATAGTCAAGCCCTTTAAGTTGGAAACCTTTTTCCCGGAATAATCTCAGACATGCATCTACGACATCTGCATCGTAAAACTTTCCTCTATTCTTCTCGATTTCATTCAGGGCTGCATCAAGGCCCAGGCCGGCACGATAGGGCCGGTGGGAGGCCATGGCTTCTACTACATCGGCCACAGAAAGAATGCGGGCTTCAATAAGAATATCATCCCCTTTTAGACTTCTTG
>JAHJRK010000206.1 GCA_018830925.1 Pseudomonadota bacterium | reverse complement strand
GATGTAGTCGCAAGCTTTTCCGCCAAACAGCCCGGCGCTGCGCCCGCCGAGTTGTATTGGCGGGGATCCGCCTCAGGCGGAAGCTTGCGCCAACACGCAGGCTAAAGCCTGCGACTACATAGATGTTGTTTCACCTCCTGCGTAATCCAACGGGTTCACCGAATATTTACAAAAGAACTATGCCGATAATCTTGAATCTTAAAGACAAGAAAGGCTACTGGGAAGAGCGAGGCTGCCACAACCATGGCGACCCCTGGAAGGAGGAGCGCTACAACAACAGCAAATAACGCTGAGGATTATTAATTAATTTCCCCCATGCCCCCTGGGGAAATCATCGCAAAAAAACCGGACAACAGAACAATAATGACGCCGGCTATGCCAAAAGATATAAGCAAGTACACTTTCAATTTTTGAGCGTTTTCTTTCTTTAAAACCATTTTACTCAATATGGCCAAGACGATAATAGGCGGTATTATCAAGTATTTGCAGATCGGAATTAGGAACTGAATCATGATCGGAAGTTCCACGTTAAAATCGGCAAATCCCATGAATATAGGAACGATAAAATAAGTCCAAACCGCAAATGCCATAAAAACAAAGTTAGCGGCAAAACTTGAAATCATGATTATTTTAAAAAGTTTAGGTTTCATATGTTATTCAATTCGACGCTGTCGCTCAGCCGCGCGGGATACCGAAGCGGTTGCGAAGTGTTGCAACAAAGGCCTGATCAGCGCGTAATGAGAACAGCCCAGCCGGCGAAAAGCCGCGCACCCAGGCTCCAAAGCGCTGTTGGGAGCCTACTCATTCGTTCTACGGAATTCTTCTTTGAACGCCTGTATGAATTTAACTGACACTCCTTGAGAAGCCGCCGGGTTTGTGGTGAAAAACTTGATGATCCATTTTCCATAGGCGTAGACTTCGGCCTGTGTCACGATAGGTTGAATCCTATAGGCAAACAATTCCTCCGATTTGAAGACGGCAGTGCGACCATAGAGTGACTGTCCTCTGAATTCCAGGGCGGACTCATGCTCCGACACCAGCGAGGCCCAGGGATGGTACTTGATGTGCTCAGCCTTTATTACATCGAAATGAGTGCCCGTCAGGCGTCTTCGCGCGGTGTCAACAACATTAGCAGGGGATCCAATGGAAATCAGTTTCGGGCCTGGATATACGTAGACTGTGATCACAATTGTGTTTCGCGGGTCCGTCAGGTTATATCCGGCGCTCATATCACGCCCCTTTGCGTCGTAGGTCCTGACCTCGCCTCGCCGAAACGCACCGATCGCCTCCGGAAAGACAATGCTGGAATCATGATGCCCGATGTCGCCCGGGCGGGTTAACTTCGGCTGTGAAGGGGTGGTGGCGCATCCCCACAACATCACGGCAAGGGTTATGGAAGTGAGTGCCGCTTTCATCTTCGCTCCCGACACTATTTTTTCCTTGTCTTCGCGATATAAACCCCCAACCTGCCGGCAAGAATGGAAAACAGGGTTATCAATATAATCAACTCCGCAAAGGATACGACGATGTTAAATTCCAGATAGTTCCTGATCATAAGGTTAAGAAACCAGCTGGCTATGAGAATAAAGGGATATGTGACGCCCATAGCCAAAAAGAATGACCTATGGTATTCCCGCGGAACATACCGTTTCCTGTAGGCTGCAATAAGCAAATAGGAAAAAATGATCCCTATAACAAACGCAACAAGCTGACCCCACTGCAATTGAGGCTGCATTTCCATAATCCACTCCTTTTTCATCCTCTCGTTTTTGGCCCTATTTCCGCTTTCAACCGGTTATACACATGGTAGACAATGGGGCATATGGAGCAGTTGGAAACTGCTTGCATGAGCCTGAAAACGAAATCCTTCTTATGAAGGTGCGGATACGAACGGCAGTCGTCCGGCCGCTGCTCATATACCACGCAGGAATTATCGGACAGGAACGGGCAGGGCAGGGATTTGAGAGGGCGGCCTTCGCCGTCTTCTTCGGGTTTCAGATAATCCCGTATAAAAGCCTCGCCTGTAATTTTCAGATGTGCGGCAAGGCGCTGAACATCTTTTTCTTTAAAAAGAGGCCCGACCACCCTGCAGCAATTCCCGCATTTACGGCAGGCTATCTGTTCCGACACCGCTTTGTAATGTTTGTGGACAAGAGCGTCAATTTCCTCAGCCGACAGATCACAACTCTTCAAATAACTCCGAAAAGCCCAGTCGGCGTCCCGGTTTTTTTCCGCCAGCCTCCCAATCGTCCCGATATCGGTTTCTAATTTCATAAGACTCTATCTTTTTAAGCCGGGATTAAGAAAAACGTCCCTTTTATTCTTTTGCGTAATTAGTCAATTAACTACGCTACGTCCCCTATGGCCCCCTGGCCCCCTATGGCCCCGGCGTAACGACACTGCTCACCGTTTGTGAGGCCGCCGCGGGCTTGCAATACGTGTGGAACCGCTTGGTGAGACTTTCCGCTTCTCATTCTTGATCGTGTATTCAATCTTAGGCTCATGAACTGCTGGATACTGATGTGACTCATGTTATTTAATCTGACTTGAGTATTCACGTCTGAATTCCTCGTAGACGATTCTTAAGACCTTCTGTCTATCCTCCGCCTCGTTGAAACTCGTTGCGAGTCTTATGACATCTTCTTTGGTGATGGATTGAATTTTCATATCAATAAGGTATTGCTTGATTTCTTTGGAAATCTCATCGATAACGAGGATAACGTTGCCGTCCTGCAATCGCTCCTTATCAAAGTTCACTTTGAGTTCTGCGTAAACGCTGTCGGCTTCTGATTGCGTGTGAATCTGTAACTTCTTGATTTGGTAAACAACTCCGAAGTTGGTGGATAGGTCAACCCCTTTATCATGTGCGGCAGTTCGTGTGTCCCTATAAATCTTGCAGGCAAATTTCTCCAAGTGCACTTTGATAACTGCGAAACTGAATATCTCAAAATTGGCAGACGTCTTCACGATCTGTTCACAAATTAAGTCCACAAAACGTTCTTGTCGCTCAGCCAAGGTTACACGCGCGGTTAATTCGTGAAGTAAAGGAACAATGCCCAATCGTTTATCGATGTGTTGTTTGATTCGCTGAGGAATCCATTTACAAAGGATTGCAGCCTGCTCCGTATATGGTGAAAGCAATTGGTAATCGAGGTGCCCCGTAGATTTAAGAACCCCATATCGTGACATACGTGACCCGTAGGCATCATAATACTTTGCGCCGATATGAACATCATGACCGAGAAACACTTTCATATCTCTGACAGCTTTTTCGTAAACTTTACGGATTTCCAAATCCGAGAAGTTAGTTTTCTTTGAATCAGAATACTCGCGAAGTAGGCCCAGCGTAATTACAGGTGCAATGACTTTGGTCTGCGAGTTCTTAAGCATCCGTTCAATTTCTTTCGTGCACGACTTATCCGGTTTCATGGAATGACCTCAATTTAAACGACGACGTTTTCGAGTTCCGTTTCAATCCGGTAGAGAAAATCTTCTACTGTTTCGCCATCTTCTAGGTCCATTTCGGGCGGAGCATCTTGCCGCTTTGTGTAAACAATCCTCTCACGAAACAACTCGTAACGCACATTAGTGTTTGTAGGCGACTTTAAGTCGTAGATAAGCCACGCTATATCTGCCTCTTCTTTGCGGACGGTTGGCAAGTGGGGGAGTGTGTCGAAGAAGCTCTTATTGAGGGCTACCGCGGATTTCTTTTGCCACGAATGTAAGATGCCACCTTTAAAAAGGAGTTGCGGAGCAAGGCGTTTCCGGGAGGACGATAGGAAGTCGGGGCGTGGATAGTTTGGCTGATCCGACCAATCCATTCGCGCATGCGCTTTCGGGTCTTTCATATAGTATTCAAATGGATCCCGCACGTTTCCAGAAATATAAACAGCCTGGATTTCGAGGGCTCCAAAGTCCAAAACCTTGCCATTATCGTCATAGGCAACCAAAACGACGTCAATATTTCCGGCAGATTTGCCATTCGCGTCGTTCAGGCGGACTTCCGTGAGTGAACTCCATGCAGTGCTATCGCCAAAGAAAAAAGATGCCGCATCATCTGTGATAAGCCAATCCTCCCTAAACCGGATAGGACAGGTTATCGCTGGGGCGCTATCATGGAATATACTACATACACCGAGAGGATGCTTCGCTTTATCCTTAGTGCAATTGGGAATCTTGTTATTGAATGGACAAAGGCGGCGCGAGCGGTATCGGACAGCTTGGAGTGATTGGTCATCAATAAGATGTCCAAAAACCTCAGCGAGTGGTTGTTTATGTTGCGGCATTTATATTCATCCCTTTCTGTTGATTTTTAGTTTCAACATTATATCAAGTGGATTTCTACTTTCCCAATATTACTACAGCGTACATTCCGCACATCTCGAAAAGTTTCCTTTTAATTATAACCGATTTTCAGTCGCCCGCGCTGGCGTAATTCGCCACGTTGACCCCCAGCAAAGCGAGTATTTTCTTCTGTAGCGGCGTAAAATCCGGCGGAAAGTTT
>JAHJRK010000022.1 GCA_018830925.1 Pseudomonadota bacterium | reverse complement strand
TCGAACGCGTAGTCAGCAAAATGCTCGGAGAAAAAATCGATGCCATACTCGTAAAGACAATCGAAAGGGCTGTTTCACAGGAAATAATAAGGTTAAAAAATATCCTTCGCGTTAACGAAGAAGATACAGATTAAGACGTCCTTAAACAGTTAAATATATATCTATTATGTCAAAATTACCGGGGATTATTAATTAATCCCCTTTTTTATTAAAAGGTCTCGAAGCCGTAATATTGTATTCCGGGAGTAATATTAATGAGTTCCGATTTGCTTGAACCGAAACAGAAAGCGCATTCCCCGCTACTTGCGGCGGGGGTAGCGAGCGAATTAAAAACAGACTCTATTCCCTGCGGTCAAAGCTTCCCCGCTACTTGCGGCGGGGAGCTTCAAAAAGGTTATGAGCCTGGTGGAGTTGAAAAACACTGGTATCAATTCTGGGAAAAAGAAGGGCTTTTCAATGCCGGGGAAAAAAGTGGCAGCAAAAGCTATTCCATAGTTATTCCACCGCCCAATGTAACGGGCGTTCTCCACATGGGGCATGCCCTCAATGTCACCATGCAGGATATACTTTGCCGCTACAGAAGATTGAGGGGCGACAACGTGCTCTGGATGCCCGGCACGGATCATGCCGGAATTGCGACACAGAATGTTGTCGAAAAGAAGCTTGCTGCCGAAAATACCGACAGGCATACACTCGGGCGGGAAAAATTCATAGAAGCCGTCTGGGAGTGGCGCAGCCAATCCGGGAGCGCAATTATCAACCAGTTGAAGCGCCTCGGGGCTTCCTGCGACTGGAAACTCGAACGGTTTACAATGGATGAAGGTCTTTCACTGGCTGTCCGCAAGGTTTTTGTTCAGCTTTATCACGAAGGCCTTATCTACCGGGGCAACTATATAATCAACTGGTGCCACCGCTGTCATACAGCCCTGGCCGATCTTGAAGTTGAGCACGAGGAGATCGACAGCCATCTCTATTATATCAGATACCCGTTCCCTGGCAGTTCGGACGGTATCGTTATTGCCACAACACGTCCGGAGACCATGCTTGGCGACACCGCGGTTGCGGTTAACCCTGATGATCCCCGCTACCGGAATTTAAAAGCAGTTTCCGTCACGCTCCCTCTTTTAAACAGGGAAATACCAGTAATCAGGGATGCCTATGTCGACATGGCTTTTGGAACCGGCGCCCTTAAAGTAACGCCTGCCCACGATCCAAATGACTTTGAAATCGGAAAACGGCACAATCTTCCGGAAATAAAGGTCATAGGAGATGACGGGAAAATGACTCCTGATGCCGGAAACTTCGAAGGGCTTGACCGGTTTAAATGCAGGGAAGCTGTTATCAAGGCTTTGAAAAAAGACGGGCTTCTGGAAAAAATTGAACCGATAAAACACAATGTCGGTCACTGTTACAGGTGCAAGACTATTATCGAGCCCAATTTATCAAGGCAGTGGTTTGTGAAGGTAAAACCCCTTGCCGAAAAAGCAATAGAAGCTGTTGAAACCGGAAGAACCAGGATTGTTCCTGAAATCTGGACCGGCACATATTACGACTGGATGAGGAATATAAAAGACTGGTGTATCTCCCGGCAGATATGGTGGGGCCATCAGATACCTGCCTGGACATGCGAAAAATGCGGAGATCTTATCGTATCAATGGAAACACCTGCCACGTGTCCTGCATGCGGAAACGACCGCCTTGTTCAGGAGACCGATGTCCTCGACACATGGTTCAGTTCCGCGCTCTGGCCCTTTTCCACAATGGGATGGCCTGAAGATACAAAGCTGCTCAGGAGCTTCTATCCGACTTCCGTTCTTGTTACCGGATTTGACATCCTCTTCTTCTGGGTAGCCCGGATGATGATGATGGGCATCCATTTCTTAAACGACGTCCCCTTTAAAGACGTTTATGTTCATGCGCTTGTCCGGGATGAAGAGGGCAAGAAAATGAGCAAGTCAAAAGGAAACGTCATTGACCCGTTAAACATAATAGATCAATACGGGACGGACTCTTTCCGCATGACGCTTGCCGCATTTGCCGCGCAGGGCAGGGATATCAAGATGTCGGAAAAGCGAGTGGAGGGATACCGCCATTTTGTCAACAAGCTCTGGAACGCAGCCCGTTTTGCCCTCATGCATATAAAGCAGGAAGAGACGGAAATAAAACATGAAAATCTCTCTCTTCCCGACAAATGGATACTTTCAAAGTTAAAATCCGTCAGCGAAAATGTTTCGGTTGCCCTCGACAATTACAGGTTCAATGAAGCGGCCGGAGCTCTATACAAATTTGTCTGGCATGAGCTGTGCGACTGGTATCTTGAAGCCATAAAGCCGTCTCTTTACGGACACAAGGGGGAAGAGAAAAAGGATGCCGCCCTGGGTACTCTCCGGCGGGTTTTCCATGACACACTTATTTTGCTTCACCCTTTCATCCCTTTTGTCACGGAAGAAATCTGGCACAAGCTTCCCGGAACGAAGGGATCCATCATGAAAGCCGTGTTCCCTTCGGATGAAAAAGATTTTCAATCCCTCTCCCGCGATCCTGATGCTGAACCGATGATGGAACTCGTAATTGAGGTCATAACAGGAATA
>JAHJRK010000205.1 GCA_018830925.1 Pseudomonadota bacterium | reverse complement strand
GGGAGTATATTTTGTGGTATTCCGGGACCGGTGTCTGAGATTTCAATAATTACGGTATCACTTTGCAGGGGCTTATAACTTTTTATGGTAAGCTCTCCCTTTCCTTCCATCGCATCCGCGGCATTTAAAATTATGTTCATAAAAATATGATTCAGCTGCTGGATATCTCCGTAAACTTCAGGAAGTGAGGGAGAGAGATCCTTTTCTATCTCAATATTATGAAAAAGAGTCTGGTTTTCAAGCAGAAACACGGTGCGCAAAATAGCACTATTTATATCGTGCGGACGCATTTCCTGGCGGGTTTGCCGAGCAAACTCGAGCAGTTCCTTAACTGTATCCCGACATCTCTGGGCCTCTTTATAGATGCGGGTGAGGTCATCACGCGCCTTTTCTTCAAGTTTATATTCTTCAAGCACGAGCTGTGTAAAAAGGGTTATGCTGCTTAACGGGTTGTTCAACTGGTGTGCAACGCCTGCCGCCAATTTTCCAAGAGATGCCATTTTTTCAGACTGGAGGATCTGTATCTGAGCTTTTTCAAGCTCCTTTTTCATCCTGAGGGTTTCACGCATATCGTGAAAAAATCCGATTGTTGCAACTTCGCGGTCCTCTTCATAGACAATTGAAGCATTCAGGCTGATGGGAATACGTTCTCCGTTTTTCCCCAGGACATCAACTATGTATGATTTCAGCTTTCCCTTTCCGCCGTAGTCGTCGCTTCGGAGCTTCTTCATTACCTCTCTTGCGCCGGCGCCCGGATATACATCTCGGATGTTAAGCTTATGCATATCTTCTTCAACCTTATAGCCGCTGATTTCTTCTGCGGAATAATTAAAAATAAGAAGCTTGCCCTTCATGTCTGCCGCAATAACGCCATCCACCGAACTTAAGATCAGGTTTCGCAAAAAGGCGTTTGACCTTTTTAGTCTGTCTTCCAGCTCTTCGAGTGCAGGAAAGTCAAAATCGAGAACCACAAGAGAGTCGATATTATCACCTGAAAATATCGGATAGGAATATAGACAAAGTGTTTTATCCGTATTTGTCAGGGCTTTTCTATGCATCATGGCGGGTTTTTTTGTCTTAAGTACAACAACAGCCGGGCAATTTAAACAGTGTGAAGTCCGGCCATAAAGAGCATGGTAGCAGGATTTGCCTATGATGTCATTTTCACAGGTCTGATTTGAATCATTGTTAATGGCAAGGATATTGAAATCGGGAGAAATTACCAGGATTTTCCTTTTAAAAGCATTTATAGCCTTCAAAAGATATTCATTTTCATTTTTTCGTGCCATTCAACTCTCTCAATAATAACAGTGTTGATGTTGAAAAAAAATAATTGATTTTTTATCCGGAAATGGCTCTTTTGTGCGATCTCCGTGTCAATCTGCGGGATTTCCTGTGCTGCATACATTGCGTTTGTATCCCCGCAATTTCTTGATTTACTTGAGCTTGCCTAAAATTACCGGTTTCCGTATTGAAAACTCAAATGTGTCCGTACCTTGTTTCCTGATGGACACTAATTGTATTATATATAATCCCAAGGAGAATGATTTGCAGAACCGAAAATTATTATAATTAAGTCATAAACACCTTAAAAATGCAATTGAAAGTTCGTAATTTTTTAATAACATGGATTTTTGATGAAGCCGGCATTTAAATGAATGGATGCTCAACAATATTCAAAAATACAGGAACTCCGTATATGAATAAATTTTTATTATAAATCAGCATAATTTGTCTGATTTAACAAATTTTAGAGATGTTTTCATAACTTCTTGGTTTGATTAATTGAAAAATTATTTTTAGAAGGATTTTGAAACCTGATATTACCCGGAGGCATTCCATATATGATTTTTCAAGATTATACTTGACAGGCGAAACAGCTCTTTGTTAATGAATGAGCATTCATTCATATTTTATATAATTAAATTTCAACGGAGGTCTGTGATCAATAATAAAGTCAAAGGAAACGATAAGTACCACCGAATACTGGAGGCTGCCGTCAAGGTATTTGCCGAACAGGGTTTTTATCAGTCGACAATATCCCAGATTGCCCGGGAGGCCGGAGTTGCCGACGGCACCATATATTTATATTTTAAAAATAAAGATGATATCCTTGTTCAGTTTTTTAACTACAAAACCAAGCAGGTTTTTGACAGTTTCAGGGAAGAAGTCAATAAGGCCGACAACAGCTTTGATAAGCTTAGAAATCTGATACGCCGTCATCTTGAAGAATTTCAGAATGACAGGAACATGGCGGTTTTATACCAGGCTGAAACGCATCAGAACAGCCGTCTTGTTGAAGAGCAGATAAAGGAAATGTCCAAGCTGTATCTTGATATTGTTTCGGAAATAGTAGAGCGGGGTCAGGATGAAGGGAGTGTTCGCAAAGACCTGTATGTCGGCCTTGTAAAACGGTTCATACTTGGCGGTGTCGACGAGGTAATAAATACCTGGCTGCATTCGGATGGGAAGTATGATCTTGTTTCAATGGCCGATCCTCTTGTTGACCTTTTTATAAGAGGAATAGGCAATACAGGAAACGTAAAGAACGAAAATTCTGAAAGGAATAATCTATAACCATTTAAGGAGAAGTCAATTATGGCACAGCTAATAGCCGATAGAAGGGATGTGGATTTTGTTCTGCACGAACAATTGCAGGTCTCAGATCTCAGCAAGCACGAAAAATACATGGAGTTCAGCAAAAAAACAATTGATATGATAATATCGGAAGCGCGTAATCTGGCTATAAAAGAAGTGCTTCCGACCCAGAAATTAGGTGACAGGGAAGGATGCAGGTTTGATAACGGCAAAGTAAGCGTTCCCGAGAGTTTTCACAGGGTTTATGACCTTCTTAAAAAAGGGGAATGGGTCGCCATGACGGAAGACCCTGAATGGGGCGGCCAGGGTATGCCCAAAACTGTTGCTCTTGCAGCAGGTGACTATCTTGTCGGAGCGAACTACGCATTTATGATGTACGCGGGCCTGACACATGGCGCCGGGAAGCTGATTGATGAATTCGGAACAGAAAAGCAGAAAAAACTGTTTTTAAAAAAGATGTATACCGGTGAATGGGGCGGTACTATGCTTCTTACAGAACCTGAGGCCGGTTCTGATGTCGGGGCTCTTACTACGAGTGCAAAAAAGAACGATGACGGCACGTACTCAATAACCGGCAACAAGATATTTATTTCAGGCGGTGAACATGACCTTGCTGAAAACATTATTCATCCGGTTCTTGCCCGAATAGAGGGAGCCCCGGCTGGTACGAAGGGAATCTCTTTGTTCCTTGTGCCCAAGATATGGGTTAATGACGACGGAAGCCTTGGCGAATTCAACGATGTAGTTTGTACAGGCATAGAAGAAAAAATGGGTATCCATGGAAATGCCACATGTTCACTTGCACTGGGCGGTAAGGGCAAGTGCCGAGGAACTCTTCTTGGGGAAGAGAACCGGGGTATGCGGGCGATGTTTCTCATGATGAATGAAGCGCGTCAGCTTGTCGGCCTTCAGGGTTTTGTCTGCGCCTCTTCATCTTACATGTATGCCGTTAACTATGCGAGACAGCGTGTCCAGGGAAAAAACCTGCTTCAAATGATGGATGCGAATGCTCCGTCAGTTCCCATTATACAGCACCCTGATGTGCGCCGCCAGCTTATGATAATGAAAACCTATATCGAGGGCATGAGGAGCCTGATTTACTACTCGGGTTTTTGCGCAGACAAGATGGAGACCGCAAGCGATGAAGGGGAAAAAGCAAAATATCACGGGCTTATCGAAGTTCTCACGCCGATAGTCAAAGCATATATAACCGATAAATCTTTTGAGGTGTGCAGCCATGGTATTCAGGTATACGGCGGGTATGGTTTTATAAAAGAGTATCCCGTTGAACAGTTGTTAAGAGACTGCAGAATCACCATGCTTTACGAGGGAACAAACGGCATCCAGGCAATGGACCTTCTCGGACGCAAGCTCGGCATGAACAAGGGCAAGCTTGTTATGGATCTTTTCAGCGAGATTCAGAAAACGATCGCAGCCGCAAAGGGAATCCACGGACTTGAAAAACTTGCTGCAAATGTTGAAAAATCATTAAATAAACTTGGAGAAGTTGCCATGCATATAGGGGCTACAGCGATGTCGCCCAAAGTTCTTACCGCATTTGCATTTGCATATCCGTTCCTGGAAGCTTCAGGAGATGTCATAATGGCATGGATGCTTCTCTGGAGAGCCGTAATTGCCGCTCCAAAACTAGAAAAATTGATTGGCAGCACCGGTCTTGAAGAGGGTATAAATTATCTGGAAAGGCGGGCAAAAATTGAAAAAGACAGGAATGCCGCATTCTATGAAGGCCAGATCAAGAGCGCCGAGTTCTTCATCAATGTAATGCTTCCTGTAACTTTCGGAAAGATGAAAGCCATTCTGGAATCAAGCAGCGCCGCTGTTGAAATTCCGGAAGTTTCGTTCGGTGGATAAATTGTTTATATTGACAGGCCTGCTTTCCGCAAACCATGTCTTGTAAGGCGGGGCCAGGAGAATCAGTCTGAATGAGATTTTGTCATTACAGGGAAGCCCGCCCTTCAGGACGGATAGATTCACTGCTTACGTAATTTTCAACCTTAACGCTGGGAGATAAATAAAATGTCTCAAAGAAAAATATTTTTAGGTGGTGAATTTCTTGTTTCGGAAACCTTGCCAAAAGACGTGTTTATCCCGGAAGATTTAAGCCGGGAACACAAGATGATTTACGATACGGCCGTCGATTTTGTAAAAAAAGAGATTCTGCCGAATATCGAGCACATCGAGGAGAAAGACGAATCGTTTGTCCGCTCCCTCTTCAGGAAAACCGGTGAAATTGGTTTGAATGGAATAGATATTCCGGTCGAATACGGTGGGGAAGGGATGGACAAAATAAGCACCTGCCTTGTAACTGAAGCTATGGGAACCGGAGCATCTTTTGCTGTCTCCCATTCTTCACATACAGGAATAGGAACCCTCCCGATTATTTATTTCGGAAATGACGAACAGAAAAGGAAGTATCTACCAAAACTGGCTTCCGGCGAATTGATTGCAGCGTACTGCCTTACAGAGTCAAATGCAGGATCGGATGCCCTGAATTCACAATCGACTGCGGTGCTTTCTTCCGACGGCAAAAATTACATTTTGAACGGGGAGAAGATATTCATCTCGAACGGCGGCTGGGCGGATGTTTTTATAATTTATGCAAAAGTGGACGGTGATAAATTTACCGGCTTTATAGTAGAGAGAAGCTTTCCCGGAATATCGAGCGGACCCGAAGAAAAGAAGATGGGAATAAAAGGGTCTTCCACTACGTCTGTTATTTTTAAAGACTGTGTTGTTCCTGTTGAGAACGTTCTTTTTACAATCGGTCAGGGGCATAAGATTGCATTCAATGTTCTGAATATCGGCCGGTTGAAGCTTGGGGCAAGCGTGGTCGGGCCTAGCAAGACCGCAATAGCCGAGGCCGTTAAGTATGCAAATATGCGAGAACAGTTCGGCAAAAAAATCAGCTCATTCGGCATGATAAAAAAGAAACTGGCTGATATGAGCATAAGGACATACATTGCCGAATCGCTTGCCTATCGCACTGCTGCTGCAATTGATGACAGGCTTGGCGTTTTGGATGAAAAAGCAAGGAAAGACGGTGCCGAGAATGCCAGGGCTATAGAGGAATATGCTATAGAGTGTTCTATCGCAAAGATATTCGGGAGTGAGTGCCTTGATTTTTGCGTGGATGAACTTGTACAGATATTCGGCGGGAACGGATATATCAGCGAATACCCGGCCGAGCGCATGTACCGGGATTCAAGAATCAACAGGATTTTTGAAGGGACAAACGAAATAAACCGCCTGTTGATTCCGGGAACATTTATTAAAAGGGGATTTCAAAACAGGCTTCCTGTCATAGATGCCCTGAAAACTATTGAGAATGAAATAAAGGCGGATGCTCCTGATGATGTTAAAATGGACAGCTCTCCTCTTGGGATGCAGAAGTTCATGGTTGACATGTGTAAAAAAATGCTTCTTATTGCAGCTGGTTCTGCTGTGAACAGGCTTTTGGCAAATATTGCCGAAGAACAGGAAATTATGGCTCTGCTGGCCGACATGATAATCAGAATATTTGCCATGGAAAGCGGTCTGTTGAGGGCTGAAAAGCTTTCTGTTTCAAAGGGTGAAAAGAAGGCCGAATACCATATTGCGGCAGTCAAAGTGTATGTAAACGATGCTGTTCCGGAAATAGCCGCTATGGCCCGGCAGGTCTTTTCTTTCTTGGAAGAGGGTGATGCGCTTACGGCAAAATATAATGCAGCAGACAGGCTTTCTTCATACAGGCCTCTTAACACTATCCTTTTGAGGCGTTTTATTGCTGAAAAAGTTATTAAGGGACAGAAATATCCTTTTTAATTTATATACAAATAATAAAAGGCGGAGTTATGCCAAGTCGGCCTTTTATTATTCCTTTGTCTGTCTGCTATTTTATCGCAACTGATTCCGCCCTCAGGTTCTTTTTAAGCACCTTTCCCACGTTTGTTTTCGGGAGCTCTTTCCTGAATTCAAATTCGGCAGGGAGCTTATATGTAGCCAGGCTTTTTTTGCAGTGCTCAAGCAGCTCCTCTTTTGTTGCCGTTTCTCCTTCTTTTAAAACTATAAAGACTTTAACCGCTTCTCCGCGAACCGGATGGGGTATGCCGATTACCGTGGCTTCCTGCACCTTAGGATGTTCGAACAATACTTCCTCTACATCTCGGGGATACACATTGTAGCCACCCGATATTATCATATCCTTTTTACGGTCTACGATGAAGAAATATCCGTCATCATCCATTTTTGCTATGTCGCCGGTGTGAAGCCATCCGTCTCCAAGGGTATTTGCTGTTTCTTCCGGCATATTCCTGTAACCTTTCATAACCTGCGGGCCTTTAACGATAAGTTCGCCTATTTCACCGACAGGCAGGTCGGTTTTCCCGTCGTTTAAGTCCACTATTCTGCTTTCAGTGTCGGATATGGGCAACCCGATACTTCCAACCTTGCGCTTGCCGCCTGCAAAGGGATTGATATGTGTAACAGGGGACGATTCGGTCATTCCAAATCCTTCGACAATAACTGCGCCTGTCTTTTTTTCAAAATCCCTGATAACCTCAACCGGAAGCGGAGCGCTTCCGGAGAAGCACCCCTTTATTGAAGTCATATCGGTCTTGTTGATCAGGGGATTATTGAGCATGCCGATATACATTGTCGGAACAAGAGGTGCAAAAGTGGGTCTGAATTTTCCTATTGCTTCAAGGAGCGGTTCAGGTTGGGGTTTGGGAACAAGAATATCTCCCCAGCCCATGTATATAGAAAAATTCATTGCAACAGTAAGGCCGAATACATGGAAAAAAGGCAATGCTCCGAGCATTATCTCTTCGCCTCTGTTAAATTTAGGGAACCATGCGCGGACCTGCTGAACCTGAGTACTAAGATTTGCATGTGTCAGCATAACACCTTTCGATACGCCTGTAGTTCCACCTGTGTACTGATACATGGCAACATCGTCAAAAGAAAGCGATACACGCGGAGGAGCAGGGAAATGTTTTGAAAGAAGATCCTTCCATTTGTAAGCATCATCCGTCCGTTTGACATCTGCAGCAAGCCCTTTTTTCTTTCCCACAAGCGGGAAAAGAATGTTCTTCGGAAAGGGAAGATAATCACCGATGGATGTGTAGATTATCTGTTTTATCCCCGTTTTCGGACGCAGATCGATCATGCGGTTACCCAGAAGGTCGAGGGTAATAAGAAGCTTTGCACCTGAATTATTGAACTGATATTCAAGCTCTCTGTCGGAATAAAGAGGATTGTTCATGACTGCTATTCCACCAAGCTTGATAATTGCATAATAAGCTACTACGCAAGGGATAAGGTTGGGCAGAAGAATTGCGACACGGTCTCCCTTTTTGATACCGAAGCTGTTAAGGCAGGCTGCGAATCTGTTTACCATGCTGTTGAGCTCATGATAATTCACAGTGTAGCCTTGAAAATTCAGAGCCATTTTGTCAGGGAATTCTTTTGCCGTTCTCTCCAGAAAATCGGGAAGACAGGCTTTTTCAACATTGATCTTTTCCGGAACTCCTTCCTCGTAATGTTGAAGCCATGGTTTGTTCTGGTAACTTACTCCGGTTGTCATGATAGCCTCCTTTTCTAATTTTAATAAATGAGTTGATAAATTATCATTATTTTTGAATTATCACGAGCTAATAAAAAACTCCTCACAATAAAATAATCAATGGTATTTTAAGGATACTTATAGTAAGTTGAAGCCGATAAATATTTACGATACATTATTCTTTTTAAAGCTGTAAAATCGTTTTTTTCTTGACAGGATGAAAATCTGTCTGATAAAAATGAATGAACATTCATTCATTTTTATTTTTATAACATATGTGAAGGGAGAAAGAAAGTAAAAATGGAAATTGCTCTGATCTCTCCGGCAAATGCGTCTCTTTTCGGGATTCCTGCCTACATATTTTCTGTTTTGATACCGGTAATTGGTGTTGGAATCTTTGCCTATATAATGAATAAGAGGGTTACGCCACTTTTAAAATCATCTCCTGATTTTCGTTTTGACAGAATTCCTGAGCGGACTATAAATTTAATAAAGCTATGGCTTATCCAGTACCGTCAGCCAAGATACATGCTGGCCGGCGTACTTCATATGATTATTTTTGCCGGATTTATCATTCTTTCTATCCGTTCCACCTCACTTGTCATTATCGGATTTTATGAAGGATTTGTTTTGCCGGGGCTGAATGGAGTGATCGGGCATGCCTACAATATTTTAAAAGATTATGCCGCCACAATGGTTCTTATCGCATGTATAATAGCTGCCGTTAGAAGGGGCATTTTTAAACCTAAAAGATATGCCGTCCCGGAAAAATACGGAAAGGATCATACGGCGGAAGCTGTATTTGTTCTGGGTGTCATATCGACTCTTATGATTTCTGAAAGCCTTTTTGAAGCCAGTCTTGCAGCGGCTCAGGTTCAGGGTGGTTTCGAGGTAGAATTCCTTGCTCCTGGCACTCTTGTCCGGCTGTTTAAAAATATGCTTCTGGATACTTCTGCTGCAACTCTGCAGAATATTCATGTAGGATCATTTTTTGTTCATGACCTGACATTCTTCTTTTTCCTCTGTTTTCTTCCTATGGGCAAGCATTTCCATGTTATCACATCTGTTTTTAACGTCTTTTTTATGCGTTTGGACAAAGGTAAGATAAAACCGGTCAGGTACGGTGTTGATGACGATAAACTTGATGGAATTGAATCTTTCGGAGTTAAAAAATTAGAGGATTTTACCTGGAAGCATATCCTCGATTTTTATTCATGCGCCGATTGCGGAAGGTGTTCCGACCAGTGTCCGGCAAATGCCGTAGGACGTCCTCTTTCACCTCGTTTTATTTCCATTAAAGGGCGTGATCACGTATTCAAAAAATATTCTGTTTTAGGGAGCGGTCAGAAACATGAAGAGCTGCTCATGGGAAGCGTTTATAATGAAGATGAAATCTGGTCCTGCACAACATGTGGAGCATGCGAGCAGGAATGCCCCTTGATGATAGAATACATAGATAAAATTGTTGATTTGAGAAGAGGCATGGTGGATGAAGGAATGGTGCCCCAATCAATTCAAAAACCTCTCAGTGCCCTTGAAAAACGCGGCAATCCCTGGGGAAAAATGGAGAAAAAGCGCGCTGACTGGACCAAGGAACTGCCCGGAGAATGTAATGTTAAGATGATCGAAAAGGGAGAAACAGCCGAAACACTTTATTTTGTTGACAGCATTACTTCATATGACGACAGGATGCAGAATATTGGAAGAGCTGCGGCAAAAATTCTTTCAGCAGCAGGAATTGATTTCGGGATACTCGGATCGCTTGAAAAGGATAGCGGCAACGAAGTCAGGCGGTTTGGTGAAGAGATGCTTTTCCAGGATTTAAAAAG
>JAHJRK010000204.1 GCA_018830925.1 Pseudomonadota bacterium | reverse complement strand
TATGAGGTTTCCGGTTTCCATGCTGATGCGTCCAAGATAAAAAAGGATTTCCGGATCATCCGGGGCAAGGCTTATTGCGCCTTCGAGGGTTTTTCGCGCTTCTCCGTAGCGCCCATCCTGGAAATATGTTCTTCCCAGATCTCTTAAGATATCAGGATCAAAGGCTTTTTTCTCCAGGGCTTTTTTGAAATGGTTTACGGCATCCGCTCTGTTGCCGCTTTTTGAAAGTATCAGTGCATAGCTGTAATTGGCAATTGAATCATCAGGATTATTTGTCACATCCTGTCCGAACATCCTTAATATATTCTCCTCGTTGCCGTACATTACAAGAAGTCTTGTATGCGCCTTTTTAAAATTATTCGGGTTATAGGAGAGTTTCTTTCCCGAACGTTCCATACCCTTTTCAACCCAGGATCCCATGTAGCCTATGCGTTCTTCAACAGCGGGATGTGTTGTAAGGTAGGCAGGAACCTCAGCCGGACCAAACCAGCGCTTGTTGCGGATTTTTTTCAGGACGGTAACGATTCCTTCTCCGTTGTATCCCGCTTTTTTAAGGTAATCGAGACCTATCTGGTCTGCCTGCATTTCATCCTCACGGCTGTAGGCAAGTGAGAGTGACTGGCCGGCAGCCACAGAGCCGATCGTTAAAGCGCCTGACGCGGTTTCCGCACCCTTTGCCCCGAGCAGGATGCCCGCCGCCATTCCCGCAAGAGTCGCGATTTGAATTTTCTTTGATCTTTCAAGCCTGTCCGAGAGGTGCCGGCATATGACATGGGAAATTTCATGTGCCAGTATTCCGGCAAGCTCCTCTTCGCTTTCCATGGCCTCAAAAAGCCCGGTGTGAATGAATATTTGCCCCCCGGGACCTGCAAAGGCATTGTAGCTTTCATTATTGACCATATGGAAGCGATAGACAAAAGGCTGAGGCGGGGCAGCGGCCAGTATTTTGGCGCCGATATCACTGATATATTTTACAAGAACCGGATCATCTATAAGCTCATATTTTTTTAAAACTGCCTTCATGAATTCGCGGGAGAGTTCTTCTTCCTCTTTTACAGACAGGCAATAAGCTTTTCCCGGAAGAAAAAGACTTATAAATGAGGCTATTATGATGTAAATAAGAATAAATCTGATTATTGTTTTCATGTAATCCGTTTTTTATTTATATATTCTTTCCAAGCATCAAGTTTTGTGTTAGAGGTTCGCTATTATGACACATATTATATGCATAGCCAACCAAAAAGGCGGAGTTGGTAAAACAACATCCGCAATTAATCTGGCGGCTTCTCTCGCGATTTCTGAGAAAAGAACCCTTGTTGTTGATTGTGATCCGCAGGCAAATGCTACGACCGGCCTGGGTATCAACAAAACGGCAATAGACAGGACTCTTTATCATGGAATGATAGGAGAATCAGATATTAACAGCCTTATTGTCGACACGGAAATTGAATTTTTAAAACTAATACCTTCAAACGTGGAGCTCATAGGTTTCGAGGTCGAGATGATGTCGTATCCCGATCGTGAGATGGTGCTTAAGAATCTTCTTGCCGGAGTTGCAGACCGGTTCGAATATATTATTCTGGATTGCCCGCCCTCGCTCAGCCTTTTGACTGTGAATGCGCTCACCGCGGCGGATTCGCTTCTGATTCCTCTCCAGTGTGAATTTTATGCGCTGGAAGGGCTTGGCCAGCTTTTGCAGACAGTAAAGCATATAAGGCAAAGCTTGAATCCGGGACTTAAAATATCAGGCATACTTCTTACGATGTATGACAAAAGGACCAACCTGTCTGTCCAGGTTGCTGAAGATGCCGAAAAACATTTTAAAAAGCTGGTTTTTAAGACAATGGTGCCCAGAAATGTGCGGCTTGGAGAAGCCCCCAGTTTCGGAAAACCAATAATTCTTTATGATGCCGCTTCAATCGGGGCAAAGAGTTATATCTGCCTTGCAAAAGAGATAATCGGCGCGACGGTTTCCTGATTTGCTGTATATTCCGGGCATGGCTTCCAACACTTTCTCATAAAAATAATTCCAGAGGATCTATATGAACAGAGATTCGGGTTCAACAAGCAAGAAAAAAATTGCTCTTGGAAAAGGACTTGGAGCCCTTATCCCGGGCATCGATTCCGGCGGAAAAGAGCCGGAGAAGAATACAAGTTGTGATATTGAACTGATAAGGCCTAATAAGTACCAGCCCAGAATTCATTTTTCCGGAACGGAACTTGAAGAGCTCGCGCTTTCCATCAGGGAGAAGGGGATTCTTCAGCCGCTTCTTATCAGACGAAATGCAGGCGGTTTCGAACTGATTGCCGGTGAAAGACGGCTCCGGGCCGCTAAAATGGCCGGTCTGAAGCAGGTTCCCGTGATAATCAGGGATGTGAACGATGCCGAAATGCTCGAAATGTCCATTATCGAGAATATACAGCGGGAAAACTTAAATCCCATAGAAGAGGCGGAAGCTTATCACCGCCTTATGACCGAATTCAAATTAACTCAGGATGAGGCCTCAAAACGTGTGGGAAAAAGCAGGCCGGCTGTTGCCAACCTTCTGAGGCTTCGCCAGCTACCCAATCAGATAAAGGAGAGCATATCGGACGGAACCGTGAGCATGGGGCATGCAAGGGCTCTGCTCGGAGCGGAGACAGCGGTGCAGCAGAACGCAGCGTGGAGGTCAGTAATATCAAAAGGCCTTTCGGTCAGG
>JAHJRK010000203.1 GCA_018830925.1 Pseudomonadota bacterium | reverse complement strand
TCCGTAAACTTCATCCTTGGGAAACCCTTTAGAAATCTTATATATTTCAGTAACTAAAGTCATTGATTTTTGCCAGACCTGCAAATCTCTATACGTTTTCATTTTTCTTTGTGCCTCTGTGCCTTTGCCCCTTTGTGCCTATCTGAATAGTTACTAATTTATTCAGATGTTTAGCCTACAGCCTATAGCCTATAGCCTACCTACAGCCTACAGTCTAATAGCCTACAGCCTGATTATATTATCAAAAACCACTTTCCCTCCAACCATGGTCAAGACCGCTTTCCCTTTCATTTCCCATCCTTCAAAAGGCGTATTGCGGCCGAGTGAGTAGAATGAGGATGAATCTATGGTATAAACAAAGGCTGGATCAATAATTGTAATATCCGCTGCAACACCCTTTTTTATGCTCCTTTCAAGGCCCAAAATCCGGGCAGGATTACAGGACATTTTTTCAATCAGCACTGGCAGTGTGATAATGCCATCTTCAACAAGCCTTAACCCGAGCGAAACGGATGTTTCAAGCCCGACAATCCCGTTTGCGGCAATATCAAATTCGACATCCTTTTCAAAACTGGAATGAGGCGCATGGTCTGTTGCAATTACATCTATCGTCCCGTCTGCAAGCCCTTCGCGGACCGCATCCCTGTCAAAGGCTGAACGAAGCGGGGGACTCATTTTGGCATTGGTATTATAACCGGAGACAGCTTCATCCGTAAGCGTAAAATAATGAGGCGCGGTTTCGGCTGTGACTGGAAGACCTTTTCTTTTGGCCTCCCTTATGGCATTGACAGACTGGGATGTGCTTACATGGGCTATGTGAAGATGTGCACCCGTCAGCTCGCATAGTGCAATATCTCTGGCAACCATTATGCTTTCAGCTTCATTTGGTATTCCTGCAAGGCCCATTCTTGTTGCGACAATCCCTTCATTCATAACTCCGCCTGCTGAAAGTTCACTCACTTCGCAGTGAGAGATTACCGGCAGCCCGAATCCTTTCGCGTATTCCATCGCCCTTCTCATCAGCCGGCTGTTTGATACGGGTTTTCCGTCATCCGAAAGGGCTATCGCGCCGGCCTCTTTTAAGTCGCCGTATTCGCAAAGGCCTTCCCCCTTAAGACCCGTACTGATTGCCGCTACAGGATAGACATTTACCTTGCCCACCTCTTTTGCCCTGTTTAAAATGTATTCCGTAACCTGCCTGTTGTCATTAACCGGAATTGTATTGGGCATAGCGCATATACCGGTAAAGCCGCCTGCCGCTGCGGCAAGGATTCCGGTCTCTATTGTTTCCTTATATTCCTGACCCGGCTCCCTCAAATGGACATGCATGTCAATTAATCCCGGAACAACTATTTTGCCTGAAGCATCAATTACCGTGTCAGCCTTATACTTTTTTAACGATTCTGAATTATTCTTTTTGGATTTTCCCGAAGGCGAAGCTTTGGCAATTACCTCAATGATTATGCCGTCTTTTACAAGAATATCCGTAATGCCGTCTATTTTTCCAGGATCTAAAACCCTTCCCCCCTTAATCAACGTCAACATCGCACACCTCCGGCAAGTAGTGCCCGAACGGACACTGCATCTATTGGCCTGATACTGCGTTCTCGATATTTTTCGATCCTCGACGTAGCACTGCTACGTCTGCGGTCAAAAATTCCTGCGGCCTTGTCTCAGAGACCAAAATCTACACTTTCCGTTCAGGCACTAAGTATGAACAAAAGAGCCATCCTGACTGAAACACCGTTTGTCACCTGGTCAAGAATAATTGAATAAGGACCATCCGCTACTTCGGATGAGATTTCCACGCCTCTGTTTATCGGCCCCGGATGCATAATCAGCACATCTTTACTTGCTTTTTTCAGTCTTTCAGCATTAAGGCCGAAAATCCTCGAATATTCACGGTCTGAAGGATATAAAAAGCTCTTCTGGCGTTCTTTCTGTATCCTGAGCATAATTATTACATCGGCATCCTTTACAGCCTCATCCGAATTACAGGCAACAGTAACTCCAAGGCTTTCAATCCCTTTAGGAATCATTGTGGGCGGCCCTGCAAGAACCACATCAGCCCCCATCTTTGTAAATCCGATGCAGTCCGACCTTGCAACCCTGCTGTGTGATATATCCCCTATTATTGCTATCCGGAGACCCTTTATATATCCTTTTTTTTCTCTCACCGTCATGAGATCAAGCAGAGCCTGGGTTGGGTGGGCATGCATTCCGTCTCCTGCATTTATTACGGATGTTTTAAGCAGACGCGCAATCATATGCGGGGCGCCGGCGGAAGGATGCCTGATTACAATCACATCCGGATTCATTGCCTCAAGATTCCGGGCGGTATCAATAAGCGTTTCTCCTTTGACCATGCTGCTTGAAGACGAAGATATTGAGATGCTGTCTGCACTAAGGCGCTTTGACGCAATCTCAAAGGAAGATCGTGTGCGGGTGCTCGGTTCATAAAAAAAAAGCACCACGGTTTTGCCTCTTAAAGTCGGTACTTTTTTTACAGGTCTTCTTGAAATCTCCTTTAACTGGTCGGCTGTGTCGAGAATAAAGATAATTTCTTCTGCTGAAAGGGATTCCATGTCAAGAATGTCTTTCCTTTCAAACTGCATATTTCACCTGCCTTTTAGGCTATAGACTGTTAGACTGTAGGCTGTTAGGGATCAGGCTGTAGGTGTTTAGCTAACAGCCTACAGACTGATCTCTAACAGCCTATTTCAACATATTTCCTATCCTGTTCCACCTTACCCCGAAATCATCCTTATCCCAGGACCAGTATATCATAAATGCCTTTCCCTGCACTGCTTTCAGGTTTACAAAACCCCACCACCGGCTGTCGTAACTGTGATCCCTGTTGTCTCCCATTACAAAGAGAGAATCTGGAGGCACCGTAACAGGACCGAAATTATCTCTCGGCTGATAACTTCCCGGAAAGATATGAGGGTCGGTGTACATGCCGAATACATCATCTACAGGCTCATTGTTTACATAAACTTTTTTGTCACGATGCTCAACAACATCTCCGGCAACTCCGATTACCCTTTTTATAAAATCCTTTCCCGGATCCTCCGGGAACTTGAAAACAACAATATCATTTCTCTTCGGGTTTTTAACCTCGATTATAGTTGTTCTTAAAAAAGGAATTTTAACCCCGTATATGAATTTATTTACAAGAATGTGATCCCCTATCTGAAGAGTTTCTTTCATAGAACCTGAAGGTATCTTAAAAGCCTGCACGATGAACGTCCTTATAAACAGGGCGAGTATTATGGCGACAACAATCGCCTCAATATTTTCCCTCAGGGCGCTCTTCTTCTTTATTTCAGTTGATTTATTTTTATTTAAACTATCTGTTTCCAATTTATATCAATCACCTTTCATATTAATTAAGCCACAAAGACACTAAGACACCAAGATTATAATATAATTTCAGTTTTCTTGTCTCCGCCGGCGGCGGATTAAAATACATATCATTTCTTTGTGGCTTTGCGCCTTAGTGGCTGAACGATTACTTTGTAAGCGCTTAGACTGCAGACTATTAGCCGCAGCCTCTATCCTCCAGCCTAACAGCCCACAGCCTAATAGCCTATTACATAAAATGCTGCCCTCAACAGGCAGTTGCCTATTATCCCGGCCGCTACATCATCCATTACTATTCCGGCTCCGCCTGAAAGTTTTTTTTCAATCGTGCGTATTGGAAAAGGCTTTATGATATCCAAAAACCGGAAGACACAAAAACCTGAAATTACAGAAACAACATTAAACGGAAGTCCCAGAAGCGTTACCATAATTCCTGCCATTTCGTCAATTACGATACTTCCGGGATCCTTTTTTTTCAATATCCCCTCAGCTTCATTTGCAATCCATACTGCAAAAACAATAAAAATAATTTGAAAAAGAGCGGCATAAAGCAGGTTGGTTTTGGATAAAAAAAAGCAAAAGAAAAGCCCCTCGATAGTGCCGATAGTACCGGGAGCTATTGAAATATTCCCGGCAAAAAAGCCCGTTGCAAGGAATATTACCGATTTTTCTCTAAAATTCATGGCCTTTTCTATATTCAGGCACAAATTTTGTCAAGGATTTGCGTAACTATACAGGAGACAGGAGTCAGAATTCAGAAGCCGGAATTAAAAGATTTGTTACATAGATTCTGTATTCTGATTCCTGACTTCCGGATTCTTAATCTTTACATAAATCATTCGTAATTTAAAACACCCGGAGAACCTGAAAAAAAACGTTTATTACCCGATTTCTTTTATAATTTTCTCGTAAACATTTTTCAGGGGCAACTTTTTTTCAAGGGCAATTTTTTTACAAACCTCATATTCCGGAACTATCCTTGTGGTGCCGTCTGGATTTGTTATGCGTTTTACGCAGACTGTTCCATAACTTGTGTTAATTTCATCCAGGCATCTTGACAGTGTTTTCCTTTTCACTTCGTAATACCTGACGCCTATAGTGGTCGTCTCGGATAAAATGCGGTTTATCAGGGCGTCTTTCCTGTCCGGATAACAAATTGCGTGAACATTGGTTCCGGGCCTGTTTTTCTTCATGGAAACAGGAACCCACCATACATCAAGCGCCCCGTCTTCAAAAAGGCGATCCATGAGAAAGCCGAATATTTCAGGGTTCATGTCGTCAATACAGGTTTCAACCTGAAAAATAAGTTCATCCTTATATTCCCCGCCCGAAGACCTTCCCATTATAATCCTTAATAGATTCGGGATATATCCGGAATCATGTTTCCCGGCGCCATATCCCGTTTTTTCAATGGTCATATCCGGGAGATTTCCGAAAGATGCAGAAAGAGCCTTCACTATAGCCGCGCCTGTCGGAGTTACAAGTTCATGATTTATATCAACCCCGTAAACGGGAACATCTTTTAATATCGACACGGTAGCCGGAGCGGGAAGAGGAATTATCCCATGCCGGCATTTCACAAAACCGGAACCCATTGGTATTTTTGAAGCAGATATTTTTGTTATCCCGAGATACTCAATGCAAAGAGCCGTGCCGACGATATCTACAATTGAATCAACACCACCAAGCTCATGGAAATGTACTGTTTCTTTGGGACATCCGTGAATTTCAGCCTCAGCCCCGGCAATCTCCTCAAATATGGCAATGCCTCTTTCTCTGACATTTGCAGAAAGCGGACTGTTCGAAATAAGCGAGATAATCTGAGAGTAATCCCTTGTTATTGAGGAATCGGCGGCTTTTACTTCAACACGCTTTGCGCCGATCCCGTTTTTCGAAACACTCGAAACAGACAGGTCAAAATCTTTCAAAGGAATACTGCGAATGCTCTCTTTCAGCCAATCAACCGGCACACCGAGATCAATTAAAGCGCCCAGAGTCATGTCCCCGCTTATCCCGGAAAAACAGTCAAAATATGCAAGCATTTATATCTTCCTTTTCAAAACTCTGGTTGCTTAGACTGTAGACTATTAGCCTATAGCCTAAAAGCCTACAGCCTTTAGCCTGTCATCGTATGAAGCCTTATTATCTCAAGCAGAAGCTCTCCGGTCTTCACCATATCGTCAACTTTGACCGATTCCCGTACCGTATGCATATCGCGCATCCCTGTTCCTATAACGCCTGTAATAATACCCTTTGTAAAAAAGATATTGGCATCGGCTCCTCCGCCTGTGGTCTTTGTTATCATTTTCCTTCCGAGATTAGAGGCTGCTCTTTGAGCCAAAGCAACCACAGGGTGATCTTCGGGAATATCTGTTCTGAAAAAATCATCTTCTATAATAACATCAACCTTAGGGAGGCCGTCTGATGAATTATTTCCATAACTTCTCACACTATCTTCAAAAGCAGCAACTATAGCGCCTGTAACTTTTTTCAGTTTTTCATCATCATGGCTCCTTACCTCCCCCTTTACACAAACAAGGTTAGGAACGATATTGGTCGCTATCCCGCCGTTTATAATCCCTATGTTACATGTCGTTTCGCCATCAATCCGTCCGAGTTGAAGCCCAGCAATCGCCCTGCTTGCAAGCCAGATAGCATTTATTCCCTTTTCAGGAGCCGCCCCTGCATGCGCGTCTCTCCCGTAAACCCTGAATTCTATCTTGTTCGCGCTCGGAGCGCGTGTAATTATGCCTTCAGTATCAGTAGAATCAAGCGCGTAACCGTATTTTGCAGTAACAAGACTCATATCAAGATGTTTTGCCCCCATAAGGCCGATCTCCTCACATATTGTAAGGACCATCTCGATCGGCCCAAAAGCCATATCCTTCTCTTTAAGAACCGTCATTACTTCCAGCAGAACCGCAATCGCGCTTTTATCGTCCGCACCCAGTATTGTCGTGCCGTCACTCGTAAATACGCCGTCCTTTAGAACAGGAATAACACCCCTTCCGGGTTCAACAGTATCCATGTGAGCGTTCAGGAGCAGTGGCGGAACCTTTTTATTGCCCTTGAATTTCGCGATAAGGTTACCGGTGTTGCTTCCTGTCATTTTTCCGGCTCCGTCAAAAACCGTTTCCGCTCCCATTGATTCAAGTATCTTTTTCAACTCTTCCGCAATATCGCCTTCCTGTCTTGAAACACTGTCAATCCCGACAAGAAACCGAAACGTATCTATCAACCTTTCTCTGTTAATCATAATAAACTCCGATATATTTTAATGGTATAGAAATTTCTTTTTCGGACGCGGACGGACGCAGATTTTAGAGATTTTAATATAAAGAGCCGATAGAATAATTATCTGCGGGTATCGGCGAAAATCGGCGTCCTAATTAATTTAATTGACAAATAAATGTATGTTACTATTATATGCCCACTTTTAATTATATGCCCACTTTTAATCTGGAAGTGCACAGTTCACTGGTGGGGCTCCCGGACTTCAAATCCGGTGTGGGGCGCTGAAACCGTCCCGGGTGGGTTCGATTCCCATGCACTTCCGCCATAACTGCTAACAAACGTTCGAGTGTTTATTCTTAAGTCTGCAAAACATCTATAAAAGCTTTTTCCCATCAGTCTGTCTCGATATATTCAAAGAGTGTGCCGTTTGCAAGCTGTTTATCTTACAGCTTACTTTACCTGTGTTTTGCGCCTTCAAGAAAAAGCTTAATCCGGCAGGCTTATCCCAGCTTTCCCGTTTTGCGCTTTCCAGTATTTTCGGTAAATATAATTCGGGCGGCGCTTAACCGGAACAGCCTTTATGCTTTCAATCCAGCCGCCGGTCATCTCATGCGCCTGTTTGAAACATGATAGAGTAAGATCAAAGCTTTTAACTCTGAAATTATAGTACAAAGAGTGATGATCTTGGAACAAGTTTTGCTTTAAAATATATTTAAAGCTAAAAATTTAAGACATATCGAAAGCTAAAGATTTTTCGTTTTGTTACCGATAATATAATTAAAGCTTCTCGGATGTGCGTGCATCTTATCAGACGGGCATCTTCAAAACTAAAATAAAATTTAAAGACGAGGTGTTCACCGCTGTCAATAACGGCATTTGGGGAAGCAATTTTTCAATTAAAACCGATCTCAATCATTGAGCAATTAATACTCAAATGACGAAGTGAGGTGACTTATGGATACAGCGCTTACGGATAAATACAGGTAGTTAAACCTTGTGGCCGGCATTTCGGTTTTAAACGGCTGCAAATTGTTGAATATCAATTTCCCTGATCAGGTTATCAATCTGAGCGGCTCACTGGAAGCTGTCCGGGCTTGTTATGCAGAATTGGATGAGATGCTGGATCGATATCAGGCCGGATAGCAGATACTGCAGAAAAAGTGATGGAAATCCTCGGAGAAGATTTTTTATCTTTTGTAACTACACGAAGCCGCAAACAATTTTATTCCCCCTTGATTCCCAAAACTTGTAGTCAATATTTTGACATGTTGACACAACAACTGTGTATCCATTATTTTCCGGCGGCAATGGGGGACTTATGTGAATAAGGGCTGTTGGAAATCACCATCTGGACCGCCTGTCGTTTTTTTACATTTATCAGGATAGGACCGATCAGATTGGCCGTCATTTTATCGGGTTCACCTTTGGGGATGTTGGCAACTACATACAACTCCAAATCACTTTCAACGGCATCGTTCCAGAACATCGCCTTTGCCGCATCATCAGCGTCAACCGAATACTCCGGCACAAAAAGAAACGGGCTGGTTACCACAAAAGCCAGCGAGGGTTCATCCACGGACTGGTACCAGAAAAACGGAGAATTTTCTTTATGCCGAAACAGCACAAACCGCTTTTTCTCCGAAAATCCCAGCATCCCGGAAGGCATATGAATTATCTTATCCTTTTTTATGCTTATAGTTCCGAACCGCGTAGTTTTAATCTTCACCTTTAATCACCATCCAATTGAGTTTTGTTTAATATGGAAACCGCCATACCAAGGTCGGACTCATTGATTTCCGACGACTCCATATTCTGTTCCCGGATTCTGTCGTATATCTCCTGCCGGTGAATGCTGATACACTTGGGCGCTTCAACTCCCAGTTTGACAAGCGATCCCTTTACTTCAAGCACGGTAACAACGATATCGTCGCCGATCGTAATCCGTTCACCTGACTTCCGTGTTATAACCAGCATGGCCCTTCCATGGCACTCCCTGAAATATTTATTTCAAATAATCAACCAGGCTCAATTGCATAACCTTGGATGAAGATACCAGGGCCGCCTGATAGGCAAGTTCCTTTGCTTTAAGGTCCATGATCGCTTCGGCGATATCAGCATCTTCAATAGTCGAAAGCCTGTCTGTGTTTGTGATCTTCAAATCCTGAAAAATATTCTCCTTGATCTCCATGCGGTTCATTTTAGAGCCGATATCCGATATATTGCCCGATATCTCATTGAAATGATCAGTCAGGCTGGTGAGGCTGGCCTGAATACCGGGAACATCGTTGCCGTTCAAGGCGACTTTCAAATCGCTCAGGGTTTTAAAAATCGTTCCAAACACTTCATCCCCGTCTTTTCCCACCTGAACTGTTGTATCCCTGCCTATTTTGACGGCAAACGGCTCGTCGTTGCCGTTGTAAGTGATAGTGTTGGTATCATCACTGCTGAATGGGGCCGTATCGGTTTTCGATCCTGAAAAGATATATCGCCCGCCCACCTCGGTATTTGCCAGCGACACGATCTCATCCAGTATGTTTTGAACGGTCAGTGAAGCTGATGCCCTTTGCGCGGCTCCTGTAGTACCGGATGCCATCTGGACACTCAATGCCTTTGCACCGGAAATCAATTCCTGCACATGGCTCAACGCGCTTTCGGATGAGGCAAGCCAGGATTTCCCCATTGAGATATTTCTTCCCAACTGATCGAGACCTGAAAGCGTTGATTTGATCTTCAGGGACTGTGTAAGTCCGACCGGATCATCCGATAGATTTAAAATGCGTTTGCCTGAAGAGACGATTCTGTTTGAGTTGTTCATTTCCTCACAGGCTTTGCCCAAATTATATTTTACGACATCATATATGGTTTTATTGGCAACCCGCATAATGGTCTTCTCCTATTGTAACAACTAAGGTTGTTTAGGCTGAAGGTATTTAGGCTATAGACTGTTAGTCTGTAGGCTTTTAGGGATAATTCCTACAGTCTAATCCGCCAAACAGTGTGGCGGACAGCCTTCGGCCTATCTTTCTGCAGGCTAACTGCCTATAGCCTACCCACCTAATCATCAGTATCTTACTTCACGCTTAGCAGTGTATCAAGCATTTCGTCCGCGGTACTGATAAGTTTTGCCGCCGCGGCATATGCCTGCTGGAATTTAATAAGGTTGGTCATTTCTTCATCAAGCGATACTGCGGAAATGCCGTCGCGTATGTCGCCCAATTTACTTACCATCACTTCGTTAAAAGATTTATTCCTCGAAATGCCGGCCGAGGCGATTCCGATGGAACCGACCATGGAGTGATAATAGTCTTCAAGGCTTGAAGTAGTGCTGCCTTCAGTATTTCCATTGATCCTGTCGCATGTCCAGCGTGAGATACTCTGGGACGCGTATTGAATGTCGGAAACGGCCATTGCGTTCCGGTTGTCTCCTGCGGCAAATGACCCGTCTGCATTGATCCGGGCCGCGGCTATCAGATTGATATCAGAACCGATACTGTCATTCACTGCGATATTGCCGGCGCTCGATCCCGAAAAAAAAGTATTGATGCCGAGAGCGGCCAATACATTGCTCGTGTCATCTGAAAAGGCAAAGGTGCCCGATGGTATTACTGCAGCATCTATGCTTATAGCCATTCGATTTTGACTATTAAGAGATGCCTGTATTCCTGTGCCGCCATTAATCGCAGCCACTAACCCATTTATTGTCATGCCCGACGTTACAGTGATGGTGATAGGATTGCCCTGAAGCCCGGGAGCGCCAGGATCAGAGTCGTACGGATCACCAGCAGCATCATACAGCCATATATTGAAGGTCTTGTTACTGTCATCAACTTTATCCTGGTAGGATAAGCCACTTGCAGTGATCGCAGCAGCAGGAGTTGTAACCGCGTATGTTCCCGTAACCGTGGATAAAGCCGCAAGACCGATCCCCTGGCTGTGCTTCAGGTTTACGGACCAGGCAAGTTCTTTGGCAAAAGCATCGAGATCCAGTTCATATTTGGCAAGGATCTGGTCGCGCATGTCAAGCCATCCGCCCAGTTTCCCATTGCCGATATAGCTTGTAATGTCTGTATTATTTCCGCCGGAACCCTGCCACAACACTCTGTTTCCGTTTGTGCCTCCGAGAGTCAAATCATAGCTGTTGGTTCCGCTGACCAGGACGCACCCCCTGGCTGTGACAATCGTGAGGGATCCGTTCTCCTGCTCAAAGGATTTCGTATCAATGTATCCGGAAAGCTCCGATAGCAGCTCGTTTCGCTTATCCCTTAAGTCGTTGGCGATACTGCCTGTTTCCATTCCGGGAATTTGTCTATTGATTTCTGCAATTTCGCTGGTGATCTGATTGATTTTGCCGATCCCCCCAGCTACAGCATTGGTCAAATCAATTTCGAGTTGATTCATTTCCGTATCAAGCAAATTCAGTTGCTCCGACAACTGGACACTGTATTCATAAAGGGCGCTACGTTCGGAAGAGCCGGACGGATTGTTTGAAATATCCTGCCACAGATTCCAGAATCCGGCCATCAGGCTACTGATACCGGTCTGCGAATTTTCGTTAAAGATCCCCTCGAGAATTTTTACATAGCTCTCCATCTCTTTGGAGTAGAGCAGGCCCGACTGTTGCTGCATGAGCCGGTTTTCAACAAACTGGTCGGAAGTCCTCATCACTGTGCTGGTGTCAACCCCCCGGCCAAAAAGCAATTCGCCGTAACCCGTGGGAATTTTCGCCTCGTAAACCGGATTCTGCCTGGAATAACCGGGGGTATTTACATTGGCAATATTATGAGCCGTTACGTCCAGACCATAACGCTGGGCGGACAAAGCATCTTTGGCGATATCAAATACCAGTCCCAGACTTGACATGATCAGACCTCCCTGCTCAATATCATGTTGCTTCTTGATTGGTTCAGCCGGCACCTGCCGTTATATATTACATTCTGCTGAACCTGGCCTGTAATGATTGATATGATTTCATCAAGAAACTTCAGTGAATGATCCACGGTATTCATATTTAATTCACGCATGACATCGATCTCGTTTTTCAACTTTCGCAGCGTAGAATATAGTTCGTGGAATTTCGACCGGTTCTTTTCCGGGACAAGGTCCATTATCATGACCGGGGCAAATTGCTGCTGATCGGCTTCCGAACCAGCTGCAGAAAACATCTTCTGTCTGATGGACTCTATCTTTGAACAGAGTTCATCTTTTTCCTTTGATATATTCCACAGGTTGTCCATATCCATATTGGCCAATGCGTCTTTTTCCTTTTTAAAGCAAAAAAGCAGGTCATTATAAAGAAATATCTTTTCGTACAAGCTTTTTTCAAGAAACTCCACAATCGTCTCTTCCATAAAATGAACTCCCTGGGTTATTTATCGGTATATTAAGCCCAAACCTTAACAAAAGATAGACTGAATGCTGTAAAACATCTCAAGGCCATTACCCTTGAACCTTTCACCTTGAACTTTCCACCTTGAACCTTCAGCCTTCCACCTTCAGCCTACAGCCTATTCTTAAGCTTCTCCAAAAGTATGTTCGCGAGTCCTATTCCCCCGCTGCCTGCGATTTCTTCACTCAGCTTTTCATCATACATTGCATATAGTATTTTACTCTCATGGCTTTTGCCGACCAGACCAGGCTCCGAAGAGCTCGCTCGCATCGTCTTGAGCATATAAGACAGGAAAATCGACTCAAAATCCGCGCACGCCTTTTTCAGCTTTTCCTTAGAAGCTTCCGTCTGATTGTTTACTGAAATGGGAACCGGTCCGGCATCCTTAATAATCATACCCTTCTCCTCTAAATTATTTCCAGCTCGGCCTGGAGAGCTCCTGCCGCTTTAATCGTCTGAAGTATGGTAATGAGGTCCCTGGGAGTAACACCGATTGCATTCAGGGCTCGCACCAGTTCTCCTACGGTTCTTCCGCTCTCGAGCAAAAGCAGTCGGGCTTTTTCCTCTTTGACATTTATGTCCGTATCGGGTGTCACAACAGTCGCTCCGCCTGGCGCAACGACCGTGCCTTTTTCCATCTGTACGGGATTTCCGACAGACCGGGAGACTCCAAAAGGCATCGGTTGTGAAACATCCTTAGACTCTTTTATCTGTATGTTAAGGTTTCCATGGGCAATGGCAACAATCGAAATCCTGACATTCTCTCCGATCACCACCGTGCCGGTTTTCTCGTTTACAATAACCCTGGCGACCATATCGGGCGTGACATCAAGGTTGCCCAATTGTGCAATCAGGCGGACCACATCGTTCTGAAACACTTCAGGAATCTTTATTTTTAGAGTACCTGAATCCACGGGTTTGGCAATGTCTTCTCCGAAATGAGTCTTGATCGCTTCCGAAACTCTTGTGGCAGTTACAAAATCCGGATTTTCCAGCATAAGGATCAGCTCTTTTTTATCTTCCAGCGACACGAGGACCTCTTTCTCAACCGAAGCGCCGTTGCTTATCCTGCCGACAGTGGGATGATTCTTCGTGACTCCGCCACCTGCGTCGCCCCCGGCTTCATATCCGCCGACGATAATCGGACCCTGGGCCAGTGCATATACCCTGCCGTCAACTCCTTTCAACGGAGTGAGCAGGAGTGTTCCACCCTGGAGGCTTTTGGCATCTCCGATGGATGATATCGTTACGTCTATATTTTTTCCGATCCGGGCAAAGGGCGGGAGTTCCGCGTTTACCATTACCGCAGCAACGTTATTGACCTTTACATCCAGGGGGTTAACCCGTATTCCCATTTTTTCCATCATGTTTGCCAGCGCCTGAATGGTAAAACCGGTGCCCCCCTTGTCCCCGCTGCCGTTGAGACCGATGACCAGGCCATACCCGAAAAGCTGGTTAGTCCTGATCCCTTTAATCGAAGCCAGATCCTTTATCCGTGCGGATAGAACCACGGAAGGGAACAGTAAACTCAGCGCCATCACCGATAAGAATAATATTTTAAAACGGCCAGACATAATCAATAGCTCCCATCAACCATCCCGGTTTCTGTTTATCCCCCACCGGGCCTGTTCCGGAATATGCAATCCTCGCATCGGCCACATAAGCCGAAGAGATCTCATTGGACGGACTGATATCACCGACCCTTATTATACCCGAAAGTGTTATATATTCCGTTTCGTTATTAACCCTGATTTCCCTCTTACCGTTGACAAGCAGATTGCCGTTCGGGAATACCTTGACAACCAAGGCGGAGACATATGCCTTCACGTGCCCGTCCCTGTCGCTTGTACCTTTTCCGTCGAATTTCGTACCCAGAGACGCCAGCATAAGGTCCTCCGACGCCGGATCAGCAGGAAGCCCCATCCACTTGTTTTTTGTCGCAAGGTTCTTCAAAACACTTAAAACATCCAGTTTCGCTGCATCTATGCCTGAAGTCCGGCTCGTTTTGGTATTTGCGTTCAGTACCGCCTCGGGATCTTCAACGATCCTTATGATGACGATATCACCCACCTGTCTTGCACGACTGTCCGAAAAAAATGTGACCCCACCGGTTTCCGACCATAAAGACCCTTCCGATTTTTCCAAAGATTGATGGACAGGCTGACTCATTCCACGGGTAGTGTCATTTTCTTCGCCCTTTGCCGAAAGCCCGATATTCTGGAAACCGGCGGCACAGCCTGTTAACAAAACCAGCATAATTAATAATGATACAATGTTTTTTGCATTCATTTTTCCCTCAAAAATCCACCATTACGGTTGAGTCATTAACCACTTTGGCGTGTACATTCTTCTTGCTTATCGCATTCTGAACCCTGACATATTCACCCTGATAACCTTTCTCCAGGATTTTCCCGGGAGCAGTCACTCTTATACCCCCCATCTCCGCCAGAATCGTAACCATGTCTCCTCTCTTCACGATCGGCGCTCTTTTCAGCATTCCTTCCTTAAGCGTGTCGTTTTCCTTTATATCGTGATTGAGCATGAGACCGATCGCCTGGTTCATATCGGTCAAAGTACCCTGATGAAGACGGGAGATGTTTTTCTTGGTCAGGTACACATCGTTTTTCGCAATTACTTCTCCTTTATTAAGACGGCGTGAGGCGCATACAACCGAATCGAACGCGTCAATCCAGCCTGAAAGCGTAACCTCTGTTCTGGGAACATCATCTACGCTGACTATGGCGATCAGCCGCACATACCCGTAGAGTTCTTCCCGGCCTTTCTGAAATATCCGCAATGAGACTTCCCCGGCAGGCAGTAGTTTATTACCGTAAACCGAAAATTTGGATATAATAATTTCGATGTTTTCCTTTTCCAGCCGTGAATTAATATACCCGCTAAAGGCTTCCTGGAATCGGGATTCCGGAATTGTCTGGCCGGAGACATGCCCGCTCTTCGGATTTTCCGCTCTGTCATCGGATTTCACTTCGAAATTGAAACCGAACACCATGAAGCAGGCCAGAAGAATGATAGTGCAGGCGGATTTCATCATGATTGTTACCTCTTTATGTTATTGGCTATCTGCAGCATACTATCAGCCGTCTGAATCGCCTTGCTGGAAATCTCATAAGCCCTCTGGGCCATGATCATCGCAACCATCTCTTCAACCACATCCACGTTAGACATTTCGACAAATCCCTGCGCAATAGTGCCCATTCCATTTGCGCCCGGTAATCCTGTAATGGGATCACCCGACGCATCGGTTGCTCTGAACAGATTATGGCCCATGCTGAAAAGACCCGCCGGATTCGCGAACGTGTACAGCTCTATCACACCAAGCTCTGTTGCCTGTCCTGAGGGATTAACAACGGATACCGTCCCGGCTTTATCGACTTTGATTGTGACCGCATCCGACGTCGGAACAGTCATTGCCGGCTGTAATTTATCTCCGTTCGGAGTTACGATGTTCCCGTCGGAATCGAGCTTGAAATTGCCGGCCCTGGTGTAAACCTCCTCTTCATTACTTATCACCTTAAAAAAACCTCTCCCCTCAATGGCCAGATCAAGTTCATTTTGCGTTCCCTTGAAATCCCCCTGCATAAACAATTTCTGAACCCCTACCGGCATTGCTCCCATACCGATTTGAATACCGTTCGGGATCTGGTCTCCTGAAGAAGTTCTTGATCCTCCCGGACTCAAGGTCTGATACATAAGATCCTGGAAATCAGGCCTGCTCTTCTTGAACCCGGCTGTATTCACGTTCGCCAGGTTATTGGAAATTACATCAATCATCATTTGATTGGCGCCCATTCCGGATGCCGCCGACCACATTCCACGTATCATAAATACCTCCTTATAAATTATAATAATTCAGGGTCGTTAACCAACTTGCTTGTCATTTCATCCGTATTCTGAATTGCCTTTTGAACGGCCTCAAACGCCCTGAAAGATTCAACCATTCTGATCATCTCTTCCGTTACGTTCACGTTCGATTTTTCCAGATGCTGCTGCTGAACAGTGATTTTCTCCGCAGTCAGAATATCTCCCTCTTTCCCTTTGTAAACATAGTAATTCATACCCTCTTTTTGAAGAAACCGCGGTTCCTTAAAGTCAACAAGCCCTAACTTGTCACCGGGGATGCCGTTCTCGCTTATTTGTCCGTCACGCCCTATAGTTAAATCACCGCCGCTTAACGTAATAGGGCCGTTTTGTCCCAGCACCTGATCACCATTCTGATTTACCAGCATTCCGTCACGGTTGAGGGTGAAAGATCCATCGCGTGAATACCTTATTCCCGCTGATGTCTGGATCTTGAAAAACCCGGGACCTTCCAGCGCAACATCGAATTTGTTGCCCGTATTAACAACCGGACCTGAAGACATATCAACGGAGGTCAAGTACTTCAGAGTAAGAGCCTCGTCGAACGAAACTATGTCTTGTTTAAATCCATTTGTATTGACGTTTGCCAGGTTGTTCGAAAGAGTGTCAAACCGAAGCTGTTGTATCAATGAACCGTCAACTAATCCGTAGATGCCTGATATCAATTTTTCTTCTCCTCGATTATTATTGGAATTCATTGTTTACAGATATTAAAAGCAATATTGATGCCAGATTCAACTTAATCCAAATGTTTAATAAATATATTTGATAACCACTCTAGCGACAGGAAATAGAATGCAGAAGCCAGGAACAGAGGGTCAGAATAAAAAAAGAGAGTTATCTTAATATGTTCGATACTTCTAATTAGGACGCAGATTTTTACCGATACCCGCAGATAACTATTCTATTAGCTCTTTATATTGAAAACTTGGCAATCTGCGTTCATCCGCGTCCAAAAAGGAAGGGGAAATATTTGCCTATCCGGACGTTTCTTTCCGGTTCAGGGAATAGATAAAAACGAGAATTTCCGAGACCACCACATAAAGTTCCGGGGGAATCTCGCTGTTAAGTTCAAGTTCGGATAAAACCTCAACCAGATCAGGATCATTATGCACATGGATGTTATGTTCTTTTGCAATCCGGATGATCTTTTCGGCAATCTTTCCCTTACCCGCCGCAATTACACGGGGCGCCTGTTCCAGTCCGGGCTTATATCTTAATGCAACAGCCTTATCGTATCCTTTACGGAAAGCCATCTATACCACCATGTCGATGTTGCAGTCCGCTGCCTGAATTATTTCCCGGACCAGCGGTTGTGAGACGATCTCAGGCTCTTTAATCAGGCACCCGATATGCCGGATCTCAAATCCTTTATCCTCCAGATTCTTAACAAATTCCGGAATGGAGCTTTCGAACAGTTCAAGTGTATCCTGACCGGCAACTTTAAACATGCCGTCAATCTTCTTTCCCTTCACGGTAAAGTCCGCCCGAATCGGCCCTATGCGGGATAATTCCAGAAGAACGGATATCTTAAGCGATTGCCTGTCTCCGGCTGATTTTTCAGAGTCCTCTTTCTCTTTCCGAGGAATCTGGAACAGCAGTTGGATTATGATAAAATGTCCGTCCGGTAATTGAACCGGCAGGGGAATAAATATTTTTTGATCCCGCTCTAATCCCAACCGATCGAGTATCTGGAGATTTTTCACGGCGGACAGCAATCTCCCGGTCTGGACATCCCCACCTTCCGTCTTTGAAATGAGTTTGGAAAGCAATCCTTTCAGATCGCTGTCGATAAGTTGTCTGATCTGTTTACCGTCAACCGGGTTCTGCTCACTTACCTTTTTTAGTTTTGATTCCCAGAAAATACCTGACCGGTCGATCATCTTAAGCAAAGATTCCGGCTTTCCTTCATTTAATAATTTCCGGGGCAAATCTTCTACAATTTTACTCCATAACGCTCTTTCAGTTGCCGAACCACCGACGTTATTGATTTTTTCGAATACCGATTTCCACAAATTTTCTTTCAGAGCCGATAGTATAACGGAAATATTGGCAGTCTCGGGTCGGGCATACTGGATGCTCATCGCGCGGAGAACCGGAACGGGTAACAATTCTTTGACTTTCAGCGCCAGGATATCACCGGCACTTAGAGGGATCTGGGTTCTCGCGGTAAAATTTCGCCCGTTTATCAGAAGGATCGCTGTTTCTGAATCTATAACTTTCAGAACTTTCCCTTTGACAATTTCGTTTTCAGCAAACCCGGGAGTTTCTCCGGGGTGTTTCGGTTTTAAAATTGAAATCGGGATGTCGGAAGAAGAGAGGTTGTCAAGTTCGATCAAGATACACCCCGGCTATCTTGAGTCCGGTTGTTTTTGTCGTTTAAATCAAGAATCAGTTTTATTTCACCTTTAGAGATCAAAAGCCTGTCTGCAATCTCTTCGACGGAACATCCTTTTTCGGCCAGTTCAAGAATCTCATTTTGCCGGTGAATAATAGACCCGGCAGGCGGATTTGACAGCGGTGCCGCCTCGTTATCAGACAGCAAAATACCCACCCTGTTCAACAGAATATTCAGCCTGTCGATCCGGCTGTCCAGTTGCTCGCTGAGTTTTTTGATCAGTGAATATTTTATCCTGATCTGTTCCTGAAACTGCTCGCTTACTTCGTCCGCGTCGCCGAGCATAGATTCAAAAAGTTTAATCCCACGTTCGAAAACTTCTGTTTTTGGTATCAATCTGATTTTCAGTATCAGGAATACGCAAACAGCCAGCAGAATAATATCAATGCTTATCAATACAACAATTAAATATTTCAGATCAAATACAGACATAATTATCCCGTAAAAAGTCGAAATTTGGACGGCAAAGTAAAAAGCTCATTATGCAAGGTGCACGAATCTTGAGGAATGAAGCGTACTTTTCGTACGCTGCAATGACTCACCCTGTTGAATCGGCTCTGCCGTCTCGCGCAGCGAGAATTCAACAGGGCGGGGATGAAGTGCAACACGGCAGAATGACTTTTTACGAAGCCGTCAGACATAATTACACCGTAATATCGATAATATGGTCCCCCGAAGGCGCTGCTTCTTCTTCAAAAGTATCTTCCTCGGGATCCTTTTGTTCCTGTTTGCGGTCTTTCAAGTTTTTCTTTTCATTTTCATTTTTAATTTCGACACGGTCGCCGGGTTTTAGCTCCGGGACCTTTTCTTTCTCTTGTTTCTTCATGCTTTCGGTGTGCTGGGCGACATACTGCTGGTTTAAATCAAGGGTCTGCTTTCTGACGTTCTGTATCTCCTTGACCGCAGACCCCTGGATTAAGACAATATTCAAATCTGTAGTACTTGACATTAAATAACCTATTTAATCCGTTATTAAACAGCGATAAAATTTGTCACAAACACCCCGTTTATCTTCCCGTTTTCCAAAACCGCGTTAATCTCTCTGTTTATCTGTTGCTTAAGTTCCGAAATTGATGGAATCGCTTTTGTTCTTTTAACTTCGTTTATGATGATATCATATATTATTGCTCTGAGCCGGTTCTGCTTCTCAATCATCTCGCTGTGCAATATCTTATCGGGAACGTCGAAAGAGACTTCCACAATAATATAAGTATAATCTTTTGCGTTTTCAAAAAGAACAATAAACGGTTTTAAAACCAGCGCCCGTTCATCAACAACCGCCGATACTTCTTTAGCCGCCGACAATTTTTTTTCAGGCTCCGGTATATTCTTTACTTCCGGATCTTTCCGGACGAAGCTGAAAGTTATCAATGCAACCAGAAATGTCGCCAGGGCAACCAGGCCAATAATCTTACCTGTGAATATTTTTTTTATCCGACGGACCGGAACAGGGGCTTCATTTACCGACTCGTTTCCGTCGATCTGTTCGTCCTTGCTGTCTGTTTCGTTGGAATCCATGTTCAACTCCCGAAATATGTTTTCAATTTTGCCCGCAAAGAGATTATTGCCTTCGTGTGAATCTGGGATATTCGCGATTCGGTCAACTTCATAACCTTTGCTATCTCCTTTAACGTCAGTTCGTCGTAATAATAAAGTGAAACGACCATGCGTTCTTTTTCCGGCAGCTTCGACAGGGCGTCCGCAATAACTTCTTTCAGCTCATTTCTGCCCAATTCATCAAAGGGTGACGGAGTTTTCGACTCCATTTTGTTCACAACCGTAACGTATGAACCCATCATGGGTTCGTCCAGACTCAGCAGGTTCACACCAAAAGCCTTATTGATCATCTTAAAGTAGGATTCAATACTGACTCCAAGCCACTCGGCGACCTCGTGATCCTCAGGATCCCTGCCCAGTTTTTTTCGAACGGCAGTTATGGCCTCTTCAATTTGCTGAATATCTTTTCGGATCGATCTCGGAATCCAATCCAGCTTCCTCATCTCATCCAGGACAGCGCCTCTTATTCTGTAAAATGCATAAGTCTCAAACTTGATCCCCCTGTTTGAATCAAAATTTTCAACCGCGTCAAACAGTCCGATTATCCCTGCGCTGGTCATATCGTCCTTGGAAATATGTGAAGGCATCCGAATAGCCAGCCTGTCGGCAACATATTTTACAAGCGGCGCATATTTAATGATGCGCTCTTCTCTGTACTTGGTTTTTTCTTCTTTTAAGTCTATCTGAGAAGTCTCCAGGTACCGATTAATTTCCGCGCTTATTGTCAACATCTGCTGCTCCGGCTATAAGTCTTTTCCAAAAGAATTTAATATTCCCGTCAATCCGTCTGTTATTTTCCCTATTCAAAAGATGGTCGGCCACTATTTTGAAACTACCGCTTGAAGGAGCTCCCGGATAGGCGCACATAACCGGTTTTCTGCGGGCAACCGAATCCCTTAATAAATTGTCATGAGGTATGAAGCCGGCATATTCAATTGATATTCCTCCCATAAATCTGGCCACAACTTTAGTAAAGTTGCTGTAAACCAATTTGGCTTCTTTTTCATCTTTTACCATATTTAACAGGAGATAAAAACTTTTTATCCCGTGTTTGAAAAACAATATCTTTATGAGTGCATAAGCATCCGTTACGGAAGTGGGTTCCGGAGTAGCAACAACCATTCTCTCTTCCGCAGCCAGATTAAAATATATGACATTCGAAGATACACCGGCGCCTGTGTCGATCAGCAACACGTCGTACAAGCAGTTCAACGTATCAAATTCATTCAGCAGATTGATCTTCTGGCCTTCGGTCAGGTGTGTCAGCTCCTGGACTCCCGAACTTGCCGGTATGATATCGACTCCTTCCGGTCCATGAACGATAACCTGCGACAGGTCCTTTTCTCCTCTGATAATATTCTCGATATTATACTTCGGATTTAGTCCGAAAATAATATCGATATTTGCCAGCCCGAGATCGGCGTCCAGGATCAACACCCGTTTGCCCAACCGCTGGCATGCGATGGCAAGATTGACAACCACATTAGTTTTGCCTACCCCGCCCTTTCCGCTGGAAACAGTTATCACCCTGGGGTCGTTTGCGCCTGAGTTCGGTTCAACTGTTCCGCCTCTTTTGAGTTTGTATATGCTTTTTGACTCAACCTCTACCATCTCTCTCAAAGGTGTTGCCTGATCCATTATTTTATACTCCAGTCTGTTTCATTAGATTAGTAAGTACCCTGATTGAAGGGAGCAAAGACACATTCGGACCTTTGCGCCTCCCGAATAGTTACTATCTGTTATTAAATAAAAGCTTTACCATTCTGTTCTTTGTCGCTTCCTCAATATCTTCCGGAACATTCTGACCGGTTGTCAAATATGAGATCGGAAGCTGTATCTTCATCAACTGATTGATAATAGATCCGTACTTTTCGGCTTCGTCCAGCTTTGTAAAAACATAGCTCCTGAATTTCAGTGGGCTGAAATTAACCGCTGTTTTATTCATCTCCTCCTCAGTTGTTGACACGCTGAGAAGCAGATGGGATTGAATTTGCAAATCGTCTGTCATCATGTTTTTCAGCTCTTCAATCCTCTTCCCGTCGTATTGACTCTGTCCTGCTGTATCGATTAACACCACGTCCATATTTTTCAGACTTTCAAGCGCAGCAACAAGATACTGCCTGTTAAACGCGGGAAAGCAAGGAATCCCCAGAATATTAGCGTACGCCTTAAGCTGCTCCATCGCTCCGATTCGATAACTGTCTATCGAAATCAGCCCTACTTTTTTTTTGCTTTTGAGCGACATTTGCGCAGCAAGCTTTGCGATCGTTGTCGTTTTCCCCACGCCGGTCGTCCCGACCAGGGCCGTGATTGTCCGGCTGCCGTTTATGGATTCAAAGAGCTTATGAATCTCAACTTTTTTCATTACAGCTTTGATAGTTTCCTTTTTGACGGTTGCAAAATCCTCCGGTGAATAATCCCTGAACGCGCCTCCCTGTTCAAGGAATCTCTTTGCATAATGGTCTTTTATACCGTTTTTAAGCATTTTTGCGTACAGCGTCAGTGTCACCGGCTTCAACATCGATTTTTCCACCATTCCTTCCGAATGGTTCAGGATACAGATCATCTCCCTGATGCTCATAAGTTCCGATTTTACTCCGTCGTATGATTCGGGAGTTTCATCCAGGGTTTCCGCATATGATGCAACTGCGGCTATCTCAAAGATATGGCCGCTCTCTTTCCCATTCAGCTTTTTGGAAGATAAAATCATCGCGTCCGGCCCCAGTTCACTCTTAACCATGGCAATCGCATCACTGATTGTTTTCGCCTTGTACTTATGAATTTGCACGGCTCAATCCAACCTCTCCTATCGATTTAAACTTCATGTCGCTTAACAGTTCACTGTGGGACAATACTTTGAGTGAAGGAACAAAATATTCCACCAATTTTTTTAAGTGCCTTCGTAATGTGGGAGATGTTAACAGAATCGGCTGTATATTCTGCATCATCGCCTTTTCAGACTCTTCTTTTATCGATTCCAGAATCTGATCCGCTGTCTTAGGATCAATCGCAAGATATGAACCATGTTCCGTTTTCTGAATGTTTTTAATCAGAATATTTTCAATCTCCGGTGACATCGTTATCAAATTCAAACAGTTATCTTCGCCTAAATGGGGGCTGATGATGGATCGGGCCAGTTTATGCCTGACATATTCCGTCAAAAGTTCGGAGTCTTTCGTAAGCGGGGCATAGTCGGCAAGCGTTTCAACTATGGTCAGCATATCTTTGATCGGCACCTGTTCTTTCAACAGGTTTTGCAAAACCTTCTGCACACCGCCCAGTGAAAGCGGGTTCGGGACCAGTTCTTCAACAACTTTCGGATAGGATTTACTGAGGTTGTCAAGCAAGTTCTGAACTTCCTGACGACCCATAAGTTCCGCCAAGTGCGATCTGAGCACCTCGGTCAAATGCGTCGCCATTACAGTCACATTATCTACTACCGTATAACCGGAGAGCTTCGCTTCTTCTTTCTTCGCTTCGGGGATCCAAATCGCCGGCAGATTAAAGGATGGCTCATGCGTACTGATCCCTTCAATTTTTCTGACCGCATCGCCCGGATCCATCGCAAGAAAGTGATTAACCATCAACTCGGCGCCTGCAATCTTTACCCCCTTCAACATAATCTGGTATTCGGATGATTTCAGCCGCAGGTTATCACGGATGTGGATCGGAGGTATCACAATCCCCATTTCAACGGCAAACTGCTGGCGTATCGACCTGATTTTATCCAGAAACTCACCGCCCTGATCTTTATCAACGAGTGCAATAAGGCCGTATCCGACTTCCAACTCCAGCAGATCGACAAGTAACAGGTGATCAACAATTTCCGGACCGGCTTCAACCTCTTTCTTTTTGCTTTTCATTATTTCTTCAGTCCGGGAGGTCTTCGATTTCTGCCTCAACAAATAGACGGAACCTCCGATCAGAAGTGAAAGAATGATAAACGAGAAATGCGGTAATCCCGGTATCAGCCCGAACATAAACACGATCAGGGCCGACAGATAAATCGCCTTGTGGTGATTCTGGAATTGTTTGCCGAACTCCTTGCCCATGGTATCCGTTGAACCGGATCTGCTGAGTACAATACCGGCCGCAGTGGATATGACGAGTGCCGGAATTTGAGATACCAGGCCGTCACCTACCGTCAGAAGGGTATAATTTTTAGCGGCATCGCCTACGGATAACTGCATTTGAAAAACACCGATGATGAATCCGCCAATGATATTGATCATTGTTATGATAATGCCTGCTATGGCATCTCCCCTGACAAATTTGATCGCGCCATCCATAGCTCCGTGAAATTCCGCTTCCTGGGCAATCTCTTTCCTCCGTTTTTTTGCCTCCTTTTCATCAATCATCCCGGCATTCAAATCCGCATCGATACTCATTTGTTTCCCGGGCATCGCGTCGAGTGTAAATCTTGCGGCCACCTCAGCTATTCTTGACGCACCCTTGGTGATTACTATGAAATTCACGATGACCAGTATAATAAAAATAATCATGCCGACCACATAATTGCCGCTGACCACGAAACTCCCGAACGACATGATAACTTTGCCGGCAGCGTGAGATCCTTCATGGCCCCGCAAAAGTATCAACCGGGTGGTTGCCACGTTGAGAGAAAGCCGGAAAAGAGTCGTCAACAGCAGCAGGGTCGGGAAAATGGAGAAGTCAAGAGGCTTCAGGGTAAACATGGAAATCAACAGGATAGTAATCGACAGCGTTATATTTAAGGCAAGAAGAAAATCGAGAACCACCGGGGGCAAAGGAATGATCATGACCAGCAGAACTGCGATTACGCCGGCGACCGTAATTATCTCGCTTGATGACGCAATACCTGTTTTTGTTCCTATAACATCTTCCATTCAATTATCTCCGTCTATGTAATTTATAGGCTGTAGGCTGTTTGGCTGTAAACTATTAGCCTACCTACCTACAGCCTACAGTCTAATAGCCTTCAGTCTATCCACCTGAACAGTTACTATTTGCTTTTCAATTTATAGATATATGCCAATACCTCGGCGACCGACTGGTAAAGAGCCGCAGGAATGTCCTGCCCTATTTCCACCAGTTTATGCAGATTCCGCGCAAGTTCCTTATTTTCGACGACCGGAACACCATGCTCTTTTGCCAGGCTTTTTATCCGTTCGGCGATACTTCCGACCCCCTTGGCCGTTACTTTGGGAGCATTCATTTTGGCGCTGTCGTACTTCAGAGCCACGGCGAAATGAGTCGGGTTCGTGATGACCACATCCGCCTGGGGAACTGCCTGCATCATCCTCTTCCTCGCCATTTCCATCTGAATTCTCTTTATCCTGGACTTGATCAGCGGGTCCCCTTCCGATTTTTTATATTCTTCCTTAATTTCCTGTTTGGTCATTCTTATCTTTTTCTCAAATTCCCATCTTTGGAAGCCGTAATCCATTGCCGCCAAAACGGCCATTGCAAGGGAGCATTTGAGAATGATCTTAAAAAAAGTAACAAGGATATAATAAAAAATGGAACTAAGCTCCAATCCCCCCAGCAGCGAAACGTTTTCCATCTCTTTGCTGATGGTAAGATATGCCGTTACGCCCACAATTGTCAGCTTAAGCAGGGACTTGACCAGTTCAACAAGTGATTGCATAGAAAACAGCCTGGCCAGGCCTTTGATTGGATTCAGCTTCGAAAACTTGGGTTGGATCAGTTCTCCCGACAACATAAAACCAACCTGCATGATGTTTGACAAAACGGCCGCAATAAACACGGCCGCGAGAAGGGGGCCAACTATCATAATAAACGAAAGAGTCGTGTTTTGAATAAAGGGCATTAAGCCGTGAATCGTCGGATCGCCCAAAACAGGATTGGAAAACATGCTTTTCAAAATATCCTGAATCCGGGAAGACGCATATGAACCGAATATTCCAATGGAAAACAGGCCGAACAAGAGAACGGCTACGGAAGGCAGCTCTCTGCTTTTTGCCACCTCTCCTTTTTTCCGGACTTCCTCTCTCTTCTTTGATGTCGGTTTCTCGGTCTTCTCTGCAGAGTTCTCTTCAGCCATGACTTATCCTTTTATCCACATCATCATATTCATTAACTGCCTGTCCAAACCTCCCACATATATTTCCATAAATTGCAGCATCACCCACAAAGATATCCCGAAAAAGAAGAGACCGGTTATTATCTGCACGGGAAACGCGACAACCATGATGTTCATCTGGGGAATCAGCCTTGTAATCAAACCGAAGGCGACCTGAACGAATAGAATGGCTGCAATTACCGGTGCGCTGATCTGTACGGCGATAACGAACATGCCACCGGAACTCTTTATGATCTCATTAAAGACCTGCTTGTTCAAACTTATCGAGCCGGGCTGAATAATTGCAAAACTCTCTCTGATTGCATTCAACAGAATATGGTGGCCGTTTAAGATCAGGAAAAGTATGATGGCGATTAAGTATGCCATGTTGGACAAGATCGATGCCTGCGCGCCGCTCTGAGGATCTAAGACATTTGCAATGGAAAACCCTGTTTCGATTCCTGCCAGCTGGCCCATCATGCGGACGCCTTCGAAAAACATCTGAACAAACAACCCCAAAATCACACCTATAATCAACTCCACCATAACCAGGCCGGACATACCCCATAAGGTATCGGGAAAGCTGCCTATTTGACTGCCGCTGACGGGAAAGAGAATCATGGATATTATGAGCGCCAGTCCGGCTTTGGTCAAAACAGGTATCACTCTCGAATTGAAGAAAGGGAGTAAGTACAAAATAACACCCACCCTGATAAGTATGAAAAGAAATATTTTAATTTCATTATATTGTAAGTGAATCAGATCCATTGTCGGCTCCTTACCGAATATAAAGCGGTATCTGTTCAATCGTGTTTATTGTGAACCTGGTGAGAAGTTCCAGCATCCAGCTTCCAAAAACAAGAAGTCCCAGCAGAATAGCCAGTATCTTGGGCACAAAGGTCAGGGTCATCTCATGAATCTGAGTGACAGCCTGAAAGATACTGATAACCAGCCCGACACCCAGCCCGATAAGCAGAACCGGCAGGGAAACCAGTATGGTCGTTTTAATCGCCTCCTGCGCGAACGTGATCACAAATTCAGATGTCATATCTTGTCCCCTATAAAAAACTTCTTACCATGGAACCGACGATAAGATTCCAGCCGTCAACCAGAACAAAAAGCATCAGTTTGAACGGGAGTGAGATCAGAATCGGCGGCAGCATCATCATCCCCATGCTCAGCAGAACACTTGCCACAACCATATCGATAACCAGAAAAGGTACGAACAGGACAAAACCTATGATAAACGCAGTCTTAAGCTCGCTTATCACGAAAGCCGGAATGAGAACCAGTGTCGGTATATCCTCGGGCGATTTCGGTTTTTCGTTTTTCGACATCTTCATGAAGAGAGCCAAATCCTTTTCCCGCGTCTGCTTGAACATAAATCGTCGAATCGGAGCCATAGCTTCCTGCAGGGCTGTTTCCTGTGAAATTTTTTCGCTAAGATACGGCTGCAGCGCATTGGTATTAATCTCCTCCCACTGCGGCATCATAATAAAAAATGTCAAAAAAATAGACAGGCCGGCGATAATCTGATTAGAAGGGGTTTGCTGGGTCCCGAGTGCTTGTCTCAAAAAGGAAAAAACTATAACCAGCCTTGTAAAGGGAGTCATCATTATGAGAATTGCCGGTGCCAGGCTAAGCACCGTCAACATTAAAAGTATCTGGAGCAATACTGACATTTCCGCCGGATTTTCACCTGATGCAACGCCTATGCGCAATGACGGAAAAGCAAAATCTGCCGCGATTGCGCTGCCTGCCGTGAAAACGCATACGGCCATGGAAACGGCAAGCAAAAATGAGATGATTTTGACGCTCTTTTCCCTTGACCGCAAATGCGTTCTTGTAACTGTGCATTTATTCATTCTGTTCATCGCTATCTTTTAGTTTGGTTAGAAAAGTAATGTTATTCGGCGAAATTCCAACCACGATCTTTTCTCCCGATATTTCAATGACCTCAATTCTTTCCTTAGGCGACAGATGCTTTGTTGAGAGAACCCTGATGGGCAGTTCCCCCCCTGATTCTCTTTGAAAAAATGAGAATCTTTTCATAATGAAAAGAACGCCGATTAACAGCGCCAGCACGATTAAGAGCATCCCCGCCGTTTTCAAGCCGGTACTTAACAAGTTGACTTCAAGCGCTCCATTCATGTCATGATCCTTTACACAAGAGATTTGACCCGTTCGGTCGGGCTGATTATATCCGTCAGCCGTATGCCGAGTTTTTCATCCACCACTACCACTTCGCCCCTTGCAATCAGTTTGTCGCATATGAACACATCGACCTGGTCGCTGATGTGTTTATTCAACTCGACAATAGAGCCCTGTCCCAACTGGAGCAGATCGTTAACAAGCATCTTGACCTGGCCCAGTTCCACACGCACATCAAGTGGAATATCGAGAATAAGGTCGATGTCGTATTTACGGTTAAGATCCTGTTCTTCTGCTCCTTGTCCGGCCAATTGATTCTTGCTTTTCTTGTTTTCGGCTTCGTTCATTTTTTACTCCGTATTAATTATTTCTGATATTTTTACAGCTTTTTTATTGTTAATGGACCCCTGATATCCTTTAAATTTCGTCATGTTCCCGACACTGACAATAACCGGATCATCTCCTTTCTGATCCATCAGTAATACATCATCGGCTTTCATCCCGAGCAGTTCCCGACCGGTAATTTTTATCGTGCCCAGCGTACATGTAAGGTTGATATCCAGTTCTTGTATCCTGCTTTCTATATGTTTCTGCCAGGTTCGATCCGTCTCAACTTTTTCGCCCTGAAACTTATCGCGAAGCTTTTTTCTGATAGGTTCAATCATGATGTAGGGCAGACATACTGTCATTCCCCCCGTGAAATTTCCTACATTTACATTGAACCTGGTCGCGATAATAATATCGTTCGGTTTGGCAATCCCGGCAAATTGCGGATTTATTTCCGTCCGGGTACAAACCATTTTCAGTTCCTGAACATCCGCCCACGCCTTTTGCAAAGCCACTAATACTGTTTCAACGACTCTGCTGGTTACCTTTCCCTCAATAGCGGTAAAGCTTTTACCTTCCAGTTTTACATGGCTTACGCACTTTCCTCCGAAGATAGCGTCCACAAAAGCAAAAACCAGCCACCCTTCGAAAACGAGGATGGCAAAACCCCTCAGCGGCTCCATTTTGAAAATATTCATACTTGTCGGCAAGGGAAGCGACCGGCAGAAGTCGCCGAACTTTATCGAATCGATTTCGGCAACACTGACGTCAACCACCGAACCGATGGAAGCGGAAAGGCTTTCGTTCACCTGATTTATAAAACGCTCATTAATCATTCCCAGGGCCGGCAACCGGAGGTGAACCGGAACGCTTTTTTGACTGAAATCATAAGTCTGAACAACACCATCGGTTTCAGGGACGCCGGTCTCTGTTTCGACCTTCCCCTCACCTATCCCGCCGAGCAGGGAATCAACCTCTTCCTGTGATAAGACATTCGCCATAATAATTCCTATTAACTACCTGAATTAAGGCTGTAGGCTATAGACTGTCAGGCTTTTAGCTTTCACCTACAGCCTATAGCCTACAGCCTGTTTACCTGAATTATTGCACAACAAATTCGGTAAAATATATCCTGTTAACAATATTTCCGCCCAGCATTTGATTGATCTGGGTCAGAAGGACTTGTTTCAATCCGATTTTTCCCTCCACCGTATTGATCTCCTCAAAAGACCGGCTGGAGAGAAGCATTAGAATAGTATCTTTCATTTGGGCTTTGGAACTCTCCAGCTTCATTTTATCGGCCTCGCTGAAGACTTCAAGTTCAATGGTAACCTTGAGATATCTCTTGCCCGACCCTGTGTTATCCATCAGGTTCACGATGAACGATTCAAGAGGGACAACGATTCGAGCTTCTGCCGGCTTATTCATTGCAGCAGCTTCGGGTGTTTTCGTTTTATCACTGCTCTCATTTGCTCCCTTCTTCATAAAAAGCGTCCACCCGAAATAACCGCCTATTCCGATAACCACGACGGCACAACCCAAAATCACCCACAGGATGATAGGCTTTTTTTTGGGCGGGGAATCCTGCTTTTCAGCCTCTTTATCTTTTTTTGTTTCTTCCGCCATTTATAACTCCTCTTTAGTTCTGAAGATTATTTCAACTCTCCTGTTTAACAACCTGTTTTCCGGACTACTGTTCTGGACCATGGGTCTATATGAACCATACCCCCCGACATAAAAACGGGACGGGGGCAACTGTCTATTATTTATAAAGTAATTCAGCGCTGAAAGTCCTCTTTCTACTGAAAGTTCCCAGTTGGACTCATACCCGCCGCGATTCAAAGGAACATCATCGGTGTGGCCCATGATTAAAATATCATTGGAGCTGAAGGCAATGGCAGTGGCGATTAAATCGAGGATCGCGCTATTCTCTTTTCTGATCGCTGTTTGCCCCGACTCAAATAAGATGTTTTCCTGAAAAGATAATACAAGACCGCGGTCATCTTCTTTCAGATTAATTAACTTGCTTATATTTTTGATGGTTTTTATATTTTTGATGGAATCGGCGGAGCCGCCGAATGATTCAAACAGACCGTCAATCTGATTCTTGCTTAACACCAACTTGTCCCGGTTGTCGGAAAATGTTTTGATAAAATCTGAAAAAGCTTTGTTTTTTCCGTAACCGGAATATTCAACCACTCCGGGTGTTGTTTGAAGATAACTGAACGTGTCTTCAATAGCTTTCTTGTCCAAGGAAGACATTGTGAGAAGCATAACAAAAAAAGTGAGCATCAGGCAGACAAGATCTGAAAATGTCACCATCCACGCATTCGAGTTTATGGCCGGGCTTTCATCTGCGCGCTTTCTGTTTTTTCCCATTTCAATAAACCTTAAAGTTAAATCTCTTATAGGTAAAGTCTCCGGAAGGTGCTTCCGTGTATATTTTTGCGGCATTTACAGGAGACTTGTTTTTGAATATAATTTCGACCCTCCTGTTCTTCTCCATCGATTCAGGCGTATCGTTTGAAACAACGGGCCGCTGGCTCCCGTATCCATAGGCCACTATTCTGTCCGGCCGCACCTTGCTTTGTTCAATAAAATATTTTTGAACCTGAACGGCCATCAGGCTTGAAAGTTCCCAGTTTGACCGATATCCTTTTTCTTCAGCATCAAGATTATCCGTGTGCCCGACAATCTCAACCGGATACTTTCCCTGATTGATAAAGTCGCCGAGCTTTTTTAAGAGGGCGATAGAACCGGGATTGAGCGTATGCCTGTTTTGATGAAACAAGGCTTTCTCGCCTATCGTCAGGATTTCCAAGCCTTTTTCGGTTTTCAGGTCGGCATGTTCATCTATTTCCTTCTCCATGCCGGTTATCAGATTTTCAAGGTTTGTCTCCTGCGCAGAAATCGGAGGCGAAGAAGGCGTTTCTGAACTCCCGGTTTTCATCGGGGATAAGCCTCCCCTCAAACTCCCGAAAGACCCGACGAGAGACCCGATGGCAATACGCACTTTTTTATTATCCTGTACCGCAAGGGAATTGAGTAAAATAAAAAACGACAGAAGTATAAGAAACAGCGAGACTGTCGTAACAATTCCCACATCTTTGCCGGACCCTTCTTCGTTATTTTTTTTTCTTTTACCCACTTCAGCCTGGTTCCCTTCAGTCTGTATTCTATTGCTGATTTATCGGCACGAATGCCTTCAGTTTCTGCTCTAAAATCCGGTGATTCTCCCCATTTGAAAGAGATATGATGCCTTGAATAATCATCTCTTTCGATAACATTTCTTCTTTGCTGCGTGTCCTGAGTTTTCCCGCGATGGGAAGACATATAATATTGGCCAGAAGCGTACCATAAAAAGTGGTGATCAGGGCAACAGCCATTGACGGACCTATTTTACTGGGATCATCCATTGATTGCAGCATCTGCACCAGCCCTATGAGAGTCCCTATCATCCCCATTGCGGGTCCGAACGACCCCATTGTCGTAAATATTTCCGCTCCGAGGCTGTGCCGGCTTTTTATAAAATCAATCTCCGTTTCGAGGATGTTGCTGATCTCCTTCGGTTCAATACCGTCGATGGCGAGTCCCAGCGCTTTTTTTAAAAAATCCTCTTTTATGTTCTTGACCTCGCTGTCCAAAACGAGGATACCCTCCTTCCTCGATTTTTTTGCAAAATTAACAAACATCTTAATGAGTTCTTTACTGGGTATATTGCTTGTGAAAAAAGCGTTTTTTACAACCTTGAAAACCCCTAAAATATCCTTCAAGGGGTAGTTAACCATTGTAGCGCCGAGTGTGCCTCCCCCGACAATCATCATCGACGGCACATCTACGAACATTGCAAGTCCGCCGCCCATGAAAATTGCAACCAACACAAGTCCGAATGCCGAAATTATACCCGCGACGGTAGCTATATCCATACTATCTCCTGACAGTTGTTAGTACCTGAGAAATAGTTTTCTGCTCGTTTTTGGCAGAAAATTATTTCGTAAAGGTACTTATCCCGTTTATCGGGGTTAGGCTGTAGGCTGTAGACTGTTAGTCTGTTAGCTAAAAACCTACAGTCTATCCACCTACAGCCTATCCACCTGAGTAGTTACAGTTTTAATAACAGCAACCTTTGTGCCAATCTAAAAAGATGATGCCATTATACTTGAATGATTATTATATTGCTTAGATTACAAAATGTTAGATACGATGAACTGTTTGGAGAGATTTTTGAAAGGAGCGTTTCGTCAAAGATTAAAGACGGATGTCAGGATTTTGACATCCGTCCCCTGAAGGCGGATAGACTATTAGGCTTTAGGCTTTAGGCTATTAGGCTGTAGGCTGTAGGCTGTTAGACTTTTAGCTTTCACCTTCAGCCTATTTCCCTACAGCCTACAGCCTATCTAACTACAGACTATCCACCTGAGCAATTACTAACGCTTCAATTGAATAACTTCCGCCAGCATCTGGTCGATCGTGGTAATGATTTTGGAATTTGCCTGATAACCGCGCTGGGTGGTAATCATTTTCACGAATTCCGTAGCAAGATCCACATTCGATTGTTCCAGGGAGTTGGGAGAGAGACTTCCAAGGCCGTTACTCCCGGGTTTTCCTGTAATCGGGTCGCCGCTCAGCCGCGTTTCTCTGAAAAGATTTCCTCCGACCTTATACAACCCCTGTTCGTTCTGAAATTTTGCCAATGCCACCCTGTAAAGCGGAAGCACCTGCCCGTTCGAGTATTGACCGGTAATAACACCATCCGTAGCAACGCTGACCGACTGAAGATCGCCGGCCCCGTAGCCGTCGGCCGACTGGAATACGGTCGTTGAAGCCGACGCATACTGTGATGTTGATAACGCGTTGTTTGCCCAGGTGGTACCGTTGAAACGGGTTCCGAAATTAAGACCGATGGTCGCAGGGCTCCCTGCAATGAATTCGGCCGGAACGCCAAAATATCCGCCGTTGGCTGTGGCATCGGTATTGGCCAGAACCGTCCAGGTACCATCTCCATCATTCAATGAGCAGGTAATATTGGTCATATCTCCGGAGGCAGCGTTGAACTCAATGGTACCACGAGCAAGCAATCCCTTTTGGTCGGCCTGGGTTACCGTTCTTGCATCTTCAGATGGATTGACCGTGACGATATATTCCCACACAGGATTCGTAGCGGTGGTCACGCCTTTGTCAAAAAAGACCGTGACATCATGGGTACTCCCAAGAGAGTCGTATACCTTAAGGGTTGTCTGGTAAACAGAGGCGGCATCGGCAAGGAAAAGGTTGTTAACATCGGCCCCGTCCCATGCCGAAGAAAGGGCTGTATTGGGTAAGTTTGCAACTCCGCCTGATACATATGTGGTTGCAAATGTACTTCCCACTAAATCGAAAGTAGTCGCAGTTGCGCCTGTTACAACCCAGGTTCCGTTTGCTTCTGTTGTTCCAAGAACCCCTGATATATTGACTGTATCGCCGTCGGCATAACCATGTGCTGCTGCAGTAATCCGGATAAGAGGAACCGTGGGGCTAGCCGCCGCTCCGGTTATGACTGTGGTCGTCCCGCTGGTCGAGCTGTCGATTGCGCCGGAATCAAGATTCATGATCATTGTCATCAAACTGGTTTCTGATGGAGATGAAGTGAACGAAGACATGGTGATATCGGTTATTGTTCCCTGATCCTGACCGGTTGTCTCATCCAGTTTCCAGCCCCGGACAATGTAGCCTGAAGGGTTTACGAAATTACCGTCTTTATCGAACCGGAATTCGCCGGCCCGGGAATAAAACTCATTATTAACGCTGCCGGGGTCCCGCACAATAAAAAAGCCGGAGCCGCCGATGGCGAGATCCGTACTTGAATTGGTGGATTCAAAAGATCCCTGGGCGAAACTGCTTGAAATTTCAGCCAGGGAGGTACCGCGCCCCACCTGCGCCGAACCGCCAGTTGTCGCAACAGTCTGGCTCAGAACGTCCTGAAAGGTGACCCGGCTTTCTTTAAATCCGACCGTGTTCACGTTGGCGATATTATCGCCGATGACTGTCATTGAATTTCCCAGGGCGCTCAGGCCGCTGATCCCGGAAAAAAGTCCGCTTGTTAGTGACATATTCTGTTCTCCTTTTTGTTAACTGTTTATTTTTGATTATCTCATAAAAAGTCTGAATTCAGACGGCAATGTAAAAAGCTCATTATGCAAGGCGCGCGATTCTTGAGGAATGAAGCGTACTTTTTGGTACGCTGCAATGACTCACCCTGTTGAATCGGCCCTGCCGTCTCGCGCAGCGAGAATTCAACAGGGCGGGGATGAAGCGCAACACAGCAGAATGACTTTTTACGAAGCCGTCATTTTTGTAATCTCGATAACCTCATCAGGTAACACCAGCCTTTTCCCGACCATCAGGTAAGGAATGCCGCTTTGATTGGTAACCCCGGTAACTTCTCCTGTGCGGTAAACATCCGCTGAAACGGACGCTCCGGTTTGATCTGTCGCATTGATTTTAATCGTATATACGCCGTCACCCACCATGCTTCCCCGGTTATCCCGACCATCCCAGCCTATGGAATATTCACCCGGCGCCTTCAACCCGACCTTGATGCTTCGAATCTTTGAGCCCAGAGCATCATAAATGGAGATGTTTACATCGGCAGAAGAATTTAAGGAATATACGCTCGGATCAATAATTCCACCCGTTACTGACACCCCGCTGCCGCTGGTTTTAACCATCTTGCCGATATAGTCGAGAATATTTTCATTTTCATTTGCCGACAGACTTTTCTGTATGTCCATAAGCGTTTTGTTCATGCCGAATAGCTGTTCAAGACTGCTGAATTGTGCCAGTTGAGCGGAAAATTCCTGGCTTGCCATCGGGTTCATCGGGTCCTGATACTTAAGTTGAGTAACCAGCAGCTTCAGAAAATCATCCTTGCCGAGATCTTTTTTTGCTTTTACGGATGAATCCGAACCGATGACGGATGACTGCTGGTAATCAGTTCCTATTGTGTTTGTGTACATGCCTCACATCTCCTTTAAGGTGAATAGTCTGCAGGCTTTTAGTCTGTAGCGCTTTAGGCTGTAGGTTTTTAGGCTGTAGGCTATTAGTCCGTAGGCTTTTAGGCTGTAGGCTTTTAGCTAACAGCCTATAGCCTGAAGCCTATAGCCTATTTAAATTATGCCTCCAAATTCAGTAAATAGACTCTTCCTGCCATACTTCGGGAATCCGGCAATACTTCTTCCTGAATGTCATTGCCCGGTAACAGATCCCCGTTCGTTTTCTGATACTGCTGGTGCTCCTGTCCCGAGCCTTCATTTAAATTCATTAAAGACTGTCCGAAACTCTGTCTGACCTGAACATCCAGACTTTCAAGTTTGATGCCCTGACCCAACAGGGCTGCCTTAAGTTCGTGAGCGCCGGCAAGCATGACTTCTTTTACCGAACTGCTTTCGGTAACCATTCCAAGATGCAATGTGTTGCCTTTAATCTCCATGGACAGCTTCACTGTTCCCAGTTCCGGTGGATACAACTGCAGGTTGATAATCCTGTCTCCCTTCAAAACAGACCTTGAAATCTGCTTTCCGAGCTGATCAACAATGTGTTCCGGAAAGAAGCTATTGTCAGCCTGCCTGTTACGGGGCATTGACGTAAGCGTTTCAAACCGAACGGAAGCGCCTCCTTCCTGAAGAATTTCAACTGCTTTGGTCTTTGAGTCGTAGCGGTTTGTCTCTACGGTCGTCTCCTTTTTATATCCGGAGCCGCCATTAATATCGGAAATCCGGCCCAATTTCTCCTGCAGTTCGGCTTCCAAAATCCGGCTTCCCTCATTAACCGGCGGCTTTCCGTTTTTTTGGAACGGTCCCTTCATAAGGCCATCTTCAGCGTCATGACCGCTTTCGCCGGTTTTATTGTTTCCGGCTGAAGATGCCGATTTGAGCTGTAAAACGGATGGCCCGGCTAAGCGCAGTTCAAGTTTTTCACCGTCTGCAACGGATCTTTCGACGATCCGGTCCATGGATGATTTCACATCAAGAGGCAATTGGCCGGCACTATTTTTTACTTCTGCCGAATTTTCCTGTCCCGTTTGAACAATCTTCCACGTTAACCTGCCGTCGTGTCCTCTGCCGGTGGTATCAACGCCAGGCAAATGATGGTCTTTCGGAAAACCGTTATCTATCCCATGTCCTCCTGCATTTACCCGGCCTTTCAACTGTTCCAGCCCCGTGATAAGATCATCCATTGGGACACGGCCCGCTGCCGGATCCGGTTGGACCTGAATCCCCAGTTCTTCGAGCTTTGTTAAAACCCTGGCCGACGGAATATCTTGAGCTGCCCCGCGTTTTTCTCCCCTCATCCTGTTCCTGGTCGCTTTCAATTGAGCAATCAGTTTATCCAGATCCAGCCCGCCATCGGCGGCACGGGCGGCATTGAGAGTACGGTCCGTCTCCTCAAGGGTCAGTCCGAAATCTTTTAAAAGAGAATCAAACTTTGGAGTTATCGAAGGGTCAATGATTATGGATGAATATGGCTTTCCCCCGGTTGTCTCCGGAGCTGCTATCTGAGAAAAAAATTCGGAAAGCGGAATCATTCCATCCGGATGCTTCTCAAGCAGTTTCCCGATATATTGCCGCGCATCAGCTTCCGTGTATCCGCATTGGAGAAGAAACTCCGTCAACATATTAATATCATTGCTTTTCAGATAAGCATTATCCGATGATTTGCCTTTTGCTGCAAGGCCGGTATTAAAAGCTTTCAGGTAAATGCCTGTCCTGAGCCCACTCGTTTCAGGTGTCTTCGACGTCAGGCCATTCGAGGCGCTGTTTGCTTCTTTTATGTTTAAAAGTAACTTTTTAATCAACGAGTCAAAATTTTTGGCCCCGTCTTCCCCCACTGAAGGTTTTGATTCACCCATCAATCCGCCAAGAAGGGAATTAATTATTGAGCCTGCAATCATCATATTCATAATCATCTCGTTAAGCCTTTATTTAGAAGTTTGATAATACATATAGCAAAGGGCATACCAACATTTGAATCAAAGTTTATATGCCGCAAATACAATATGTTATAGAATTGCAAACCGGAGACTGAAAAACGGCAGGCAGAAAAAGAGATAATATTTTCCTCATGGTAAAGGGGGGAGGGGAAAATATTTCCCCTTTTGAAAACGTCTTGATATTCATTCCTGATTGTGTTCTATAAACGGATATAGCGATTGTCAGAATAATTTTCCGATCGGATCTCGTTCAATTGTTCTCACACGGAACCCAAAAGACGCAGGGATTATTCTTTGAATGACTTTTTACGAAGCCGTCATTCTGCTGTGTGATTATATCGTACTCCGAGAATAGAAGCGCGAAGTACGATATTCGATTCAGGTGGGGCTGTTATGGTTAATGAGGTTAATAACAATTGGCCGTTAGTGCCGGTGTACACTCCGGATGTTACCATTCTGCGAAAGGATTCTGCCGCTAAGTTTTCTTCGGAACGCCGTAAGGATTCCATTGCCTTTGAAAACAAGGTCCGGCACAAATCAGTCTATTTCTGGGAAAAGGGAGTATTTATAGATATTTATACCTGAAAGCCTTCAGTCTGCCTGCCTGAGTGTTTTACCTTTGGGCAAGTCCTTCAACAATTCTTGCAGCTTTTTCTCTATCCATAAAAGAGAGAATAGCTCCAACGCTTTCCCCTTTCATCTGTGAAAGGAGCTCAACGGCAAAACTCTTGTCAAGTTTTCCTATCACTTCCGCCGCGCTTTGAGGCTTCATTGCCGAATAAGCTTTTATCAGGTGTTTGAGACTCTGTCCTTCAATTGTTTCTTTTCTGGCCAAATCGTTTTTTATCTCTGCCCTGAGCTTCGTCAGCTTTCCAATTTTAATGTCGATATCATCTCTGATGGATTTTAGATCCTCTTCCTGCACTTTAAGTTCGGCTTTTTTTTGTAAAAGTACTTCAAGATCGACTGTTCTATCTTCCCGGACGGCCACCGGCTGTTCTGTTTTCACTTCTGCGGTTGTCTTCTGTTCCGCGGCAATGGCATTTGTGCCCCAGAATACCGGATTAAGTTCCGCCCGAAAGATATACAATGACACCAGTATTATTTTCAGGACGAGCAAAGCCGCGAAAGAAATATAGGTTAATGATTTCATTTTGTTATCCTTATTCTTCTGATGATGGCTGTTTCATCCATTTCCTTTTGTTCCTCTTTTTCGGATATATCCCGATACCGGCAACTCTGAACTTCCTTTAATGTATCTAATGTTTTTTTCTTTACTGATTCCTTTTTCAGCAACGTTCTGTGCAGAATAACTGTTGCCTCTGATTTTTTCAGGGCGAGATCGCCCGCTTCCAAGTCGTCATTCAATTTCCGGTTAAAGTGATAATAGAGCCGGTAACGGGCAACATCCATCCCTTTCCGCTTCTCCTCGCTGCATTCGCCCGAAAGTTCTTTGCGTTTCACAACGATCATTTTAATCGAATTCTCTATAATGTTATACTCGTTTATTGTGCTGACTAATTTGATCTGGGCTTTTGTTTCCAGATATTTTCGATAGCGTAATACTTTTTCAAGCCTGAAGGAAAATTTTTTCATTTCAATTCCCCTCGAGCAAAAGATTCAGTCGCGAAACGCTTTCATCAAAACTCATCTTTTGATGAATATCCTGCTGGAGGAACGCATTGATCTTCCCGATCATTTTTTTTGCAAAATCGATATCGGGATCACTGCCGTCGGCATAGGCTCCTATGTTAATCAAATCCTCGGCATCTCTGTAGGTGGAAAGGGTTTTGACCATTTTATTTGCGCTGCTCTGATGGCCGGCTGAAACGATATCTTTCATTACTCTGCTGATACTCGCCATTACATCTATCGCCGGATAGTGACCACGGTGCGCAAGCGCTCTAGACAGCACGATATGCCCATCCACTATGGAACGAACGCTATCGGCTATCGGCTCGCTCATATCATCCCCTTCCACCAGCACGTTGTATATACCCGTGATACTTCCCTTCTTCTCAATATTGCCGGCCCGTTCGAGGAGTTTCGGCAACTGGCTGAAAACGCTTGGCGTATATCCTTTTGCTGTCGGAGGCTCTCCGGCCGCAAGACCAACCTCTCTCAATGACATTGCCACCCTGGTTATTGAATCCATGAGAAGAAGAACATCCGACCCATTATCCCTGAAATACTCTGCCAGAGCAGTAGCGAGATACGCCGCTCTTATCCTGACCAGGGCTGGCGAATCTGATGTTGACGCAACAACAATCGACTTTTGTATCCCGATCTCACCCAGATCTTTTTCAACAAAATCCCTGACCTCCCTGCCACGTTCACCGATCAACGCTATTATTGCAACATCTGCCGCTGTATTTCTTGCCATCATGCCCATCAACACGCTCTTTCCGACTCCCGATCCGGACATGATCGCCATTCTCTGTCCTTTGCCCACGGTTATCAGGGCGTTAACCGCTCTGATGCCCACATCCATAACTTCCGTGATGATCCCTCTTTGCAACGGGTTAAGGAGATCCCCATAAGTAGGATACTCGCAATCCGGCCTTATGGCTCCTTTGCCGTCTATCGGCAGGCCAAGTCCGTCAATCACCCTGCCGAGATATGCCTTCCCCACAGGTACGGTCGGCCTGTTGTTTATTCCGACAATTCTGCTGCCCGGCTTTATGCCCCTCATTTCTCCAAACGGCATCAGTAACAGTCGCTGGTCTTTGAATCCTACAACCTCCGCTCTTATATTATGCCCCGGAGCGGCTTCGATCTCGCAAAGGCTCCCGACACTGAGTCCTGGCCCGTTTGCTTCAGCTACAATTCCCGCCAGTTTTGTGATCCTGCCCTGTAACCGGAGGGAACGGCAGGAATCCAGCGACTCGGTATATTTGCTCCAATTGATCTGTCCGTTCAGGTCACTCATCTCCGTTTCCCGTGTATGCTTCTTCAAGGCGCCGGCGGATCATCTCCAGTTGCGTTTCCACCCGCGCATCGACATCCCCGCAGGGAGTTTCAAGGAAACATCCTCCCCTGCTGACGGATGGATTGGAAACGATCTCCAGGGATGCCAGTTCATTGAACCGCTGGAAAAATTCCGGCTTCAACCGGTCGATATAATCAAATTCCTCGGGATTAATCTTCAGGAGGACGGATCTCTTTTCCGTTGACAGTTGAATCGCCTTGATGACCGTTTCCCTTATTGCAGGCTCGTTCAGCGAGACATGGTGGTGAACGACTTTTTCCGCAACCGAACAGATAAGCCCCAGTATATCCTTTTCATAACGTTTAACGATATCGGTTTGTAAAACGCTGATTTCATCCAGAAGACTTTCTATGTTCTCAACGATTTTCAGCGCCTTCACGGTCCCTAATTCGAGACCGTCTTTTTCACCCTGTGCAAATCCTTTCTCATATGCCTCCCGTTCCAGCACGGCGGCTTTTTCACGGGCTTTCGCCATGATAGTATCCGGGCTTTCATTTTTCCTGTAGTTACCCTTGCCGTCCAGTTGCTGAAAGACCGCTTTTTTCACTCCTGCGGTTTGAATTGCCGTAAAAAGTCTGTTTTCGCCTTTTACCGTGGGAGGGAATGAATCAAAAGGCTTTATTTCATATTGTTTCAAGTTATCACCCTTCTTAGGTGTTTAGCCTGTAGGCTGTTAGGTTTTTAGCTTTCACCTTCAGACTTCAGCCTGTATCTTAGACAAATACATCTTCTTTCCCTTTTCCTGAAATAACTATTTTGCCTTCAGCTTCCAGCTTCTTGGCGGCTTTGATAATCAACTGCTGATTTTCTTCAACCTCTTTCAGCCGGACAGGACCAAGTACTTCCAGCTCCTCCTTAAGCATTTCGGCAGCCCTTTCAGATAAATTTTTAAATATTTTTTGTTTCATATCGTCAGATGCGGTTTTTAAAGCCTTTATAATTATGTCATTATTAATGTTTTTCATAATTTCCCTGAAACCCTTGTCGTCAACCTTTAACAAATCCTCAAACAGGAACATCTTCTGACGTATCTTTTCAGCCAGCTCACCATCCTCTTTTTCTATATACGACATGATACTTTTTTCGGTTTTGCCGTCGACCTCGTTTAAAATGCTGGCCAGCGCATCAACTCCGTTGAACTTTTTTGTCGAACTTGTTCCGAGGCTGTTGATCTCATTCTTGATTATCTCGTCAAGGTCCCTGATGACATCGTTCTGTACTTCCCCGATCTGCAATATTCTTAATGCCAGGTCAGCCTTGATTTCATCCGGGAACAAACAAAATATTTCAGCGGCCTTGTCCTGCGGGAGGTTGGAGAGGACCAGCGCAACCGTTTGGGGATGCTCATTCTTAAACACATTCATCACACTTTTCGCCGGGAGATAGGAAAGCTCGCTGAAAGGAGTATTTTCACTTTCTCTTTCTATAGACTTGAAAGCCACCCTGACCGCAGACTCACCCGAAGATTTATCCACAACCTGCTTCAGAAACGATTTGCCGGACACGTTAAGAGACCTGCCTTTTTCATAGCTTTGAGCCATCTCATCAACCACTGAATTCAAAAGATCCGGAGGGACAGAGGATATTTTTGACATGTACCTGCCGATCTTCTTGATGGTATTTTCATCAACTTTTTTGAAAAATGAAGCCGTAAACTCTTCGCCCATCGCCATCAGCAGAATCGCCGATTTCTGGAGTCCTGTCATTCTTTTGGTATCATTCATGTCTGCGTTCATTTTCTACTCACTTATCCACCCTTTAATAAGCTGCTCCGCCTTTTCCGGATCGGTTCTGCCCATTTCGATGATCTTTTCTCTCTTGCCATGTGTGCCTCCCGCGGGAAGTTGCACATTTGCCCGAATGTTTGCAGGAAGTTCCGCATAGCTGACACCCGCCTCTCTCGGCATATTTTTCAAACCTTTTAACAATGGTCTAACCAGAACAAAAAAGACGGCAACCAGTAAAAACAGATTTATAATCGTTTTTCTGTAATCCTTTAACAGAGCTATAAAATCAAAACCATCAGCTTTAGTTTCCATCCGGCTTTCAGCGGAAACGCTTTCAGAAAAAGGTATGGAGGTCACTGAAATCCGGTCTTCGCGGTCTTCACTGTAACCCATCGCGCTTTTAACGATATCTTCAAACTTTTTTAATTCTTCGTCGGTTCTCTGGATATAGTTTCTTTTTACAGTTCCATCCTTCAGCTTTTCCACTTCATATCTTCCGTCAATAACGGCGGCAATCGACAGTCGCTTAACGGTTCCGGCCGGCTTGAAGATCACTCTTGTAACTTTATTAATCTCGTAATTGGTAAGGGTATCTTTTTTCTTCTTTCCGTTTTGTGAAACCGACTCGGAAGGAACGACGCCTGCTCTTTGATTAATCGTTGTTAAAGCCGCCTCCGGAGATGCATTTCCGGCCTGGGCGGACTCTTCAATATCTCTCTTGCTCCTCACGCTGGTTGACGACGGATCATATTCCTCTTCGTTCAGGTTGACTTTGTTAAAATCTATATCGGCTGTTACCCGGACAATTGCGTTCCCGGCCCCGATGATCCCCTCCAGCATGCTTTGAACATTTCTGCTGGTTTCGCTTTCAACCTTCGACTTAAAGTCCAGTTGAGAATTGCTCAGCATCGCGTTAGTTTCGTTTTTATTTCCCCCTTTAAAAATCACCCGGCCTTTTGTATCGGCAACTGTTACCTGTTCCGGATCGAGTCCTTCGACTGCGCTGGCGACAAGATGAATAATAGCGGTAAGTCTTTCCGGGGGCAGGTTTGACTTCAGATCGAGCAGGATTGAGGCCGAAGCAGGCTTTGCGTCTTCGACAAAAAGCGACTCTTTCGGAAGAACAATAAATACCCTGGCGCTGTTTATCTCCTTGAAACTGCTTATAGTTCTGGCCAGTTCACCCTGCAGGGCTCTCTGGTAATTGAGCCCCTGAACGAATTGGGTTGTTTTATAGTCAGTCCTGTCGAATATTTCAAAACCGACCTGACCATCTTTTGGGAACCCCTCTCCTGCAAGCCCGAGGCGCAACTCGTACACCTGCTCTGCAGGTACCAGAATCAGTGCGCCGTTTCCTTCAATTTTGTAAGGAACATTTTTTTCTTTTAACTTGGTTATTACGGAGGAAGCATCCTGGGCGGACAGATTGTTGAACAGAACTCTGTATTCAACCTGGTTCGCCAGTAAAAACATGCCCGTGAAAGCTGCAACCAGAAGTAACACCGTAAAAGCAATGGTGACTTTTTTTGACGGCGGCAACGATCTGATAAAATTTATAAATTGAACTATAGAATCATTCATTTCATTCGCTCTTTTTCTTTGGGCCTTCTGAAAAGCCGGTTAAAACTGATGGATTCGTAAAAAATTCATTTTCGGACGGCAAAGTAAAAAGCTTATTATGCAAGGCGCGCGAATCTTGAGGAATGAAGCGTACTTTTTGGTACGCTGCAACGATTCACCCTGTTGAATCGGCCCTGCCGTCTCGCGCAGCGAGAATTCAACGGGGCGGGGACGAAGCGCAACACAGCAGAATGACTTTTTACGAAGCCGTCAAAACTGCATTCGCATTATTTCCCTATAGGCTTCAATAACCTTATTTCTAACCGATAGAAGCATACGCATGGATATATCGGCCTTTTGAAGCGCAATCATTGTTGTATGGACCTCATCCTTTCCCTGAAGGAGATTCAGGATGGACTTATCCGCATCCTTTTCCAAGCCGTTCACATTATCGATGGCACTTTTTATAACATTTCCAAAGCCTGTGGGGTCGTTTGAATTTATCCGTTCGCTCCTTTGGAGGCTGGCCGGGGACAAGCCGTCAATTTTTATGTTATTCATATTATAACTCCTTAGAAGATAGAATCCAGAATCCAGAATCCAGAATAGAAGCAGTATATGCCTTCAGAAATTTACTCACTTCTTCAAGTTGGGACATTAACTTTAAGATATCACCATAACCAGGGTCTTTAGCTGGCATCCTTTTCATTCTGGCTCCTGAATTCTGGATTCTGGCTCCCGAATAATTAAGTTTTCCCTATTTCCAGCGCTTTCATAACCATCTGCCGTGTCGATTTTAGAGCTTGCACATTGGCTGCATAGACGTTTCGTGCCATCAGCATGTTCGTCATTTCCACAACAAGATCCACATTGGGTTTTTGCAGGTTTCCGTCCTTATCAGCATCGGGATGGCCGGGATTATGGACTATTTTAAAAGGCGTGTTATCCTCCACGACTGAGTCAACCCGAACTCCTTCGATTTGCGATCCGAGCATATCACCGAAGTCATCGATCGGTTCAGCAACCACGGAAATCATTTTTCTCCTGTAAGGCCCGCCCTTTTCTGTTCGGGTGGTTTCGATGTTTGAAAGGTTCCCGGCAATAACATCCATTCTTTTTCTCTGGGCAAAGAGACCTGATGCGCTTATTTTCAGCGAATCTAAAAAATTCATACTAACGTCCTCCCTCTCTTATGACTTCCTTCATTATTGCAATTTTTCTCAACAATGTTTCTGTTGCGGTTCTGTAAATAAGATTGTTTTCCGTCATCTTATTCATTACTTTATCGATACTCATCCAGTTGAACCCGTTCCATTCTCCGTCTTCCTCGAATGGTTCAATTTCAGGTTCAGATCCGGTATTCTGCCCGATATGCCCCGCATTCGTTCTGGCCAAAGCAGTCGTTGATTCGGAACCAAGGGCCTGTGCCATTGCAGTTTTAAAATCAATATCCTTCGCCTTGTATCCGGGTGTTTCCAAATTGCTGATATTGCTGGATATAATGTTATGCCGCTGTTGCGCTATACTGATTGCGCTCTCAAGGGCACTAGACATGTTCCGTAATGACAATTTATCCGGCATAAAATTCCTCCTTTTTGCTCTATTCTCCTGAATATCAACTATTGCAAATTGCATGCCTTTTTACGAGGTCGTCATTTTTTCTCTGTACTCATTCAGCTTATTCCTCAGGGTTCGGACACTGATACCCAGGATATCAGCCGCGTGTGTCCTGTTGCCATTTGTTCGGTTAAGAGTCTGGAAAATGACCTTTTTCTCCAGTTCTCTCAAGGAACCCTCCGGCATTACAGGCATTATTGGATATCCCGCAGGAGCAGCCGGCCTGATCCGTCCGTTTAACAACAGACCTTCTTCGTCGATTATATTTCCCTTAGACATCAGAACGGCTCTTTCGATTATGTTCTCCAATTCCCTGACATTACCCCTCCACGGCTTTTCCATAAGCGCCAGGATCGCATCTTCCGCCAATCCTTTGACGACCTTACTCTCAATATTGTTATATTTTTTGAGAAAATAATCGGCCAGCAAGGGTATGTCGTCCTTCCTTTCTCTCAATGGGGGCAAATGGATAGGAATAGTGTTTAAACGATAATAAAGGTCTTCCCTGAATTTTTCTTCTTCTATCTGTTTTTCAATATCCCTGTTGGTTGTCGCGATAATCCGCACATCGACCGGTATAGATACAGTCCCTCCGACCCTGTCGATTTCCTTTTCCTGCAGCACTCTTAATAATTTTGATTGAAGCTGGTAATCCAACTCACTGATCTCGTCCAGCAGGATGGTTCCTTTATCGGCCGCTTCGAACTTTCCTTTCTTTCGGGCGCTTGCCCCGGTAAACGCACCTTTTTCATAACCGAAAAGCTCGCTCTCCATCAGCGTTTCCGGAAGAGCGGCGCAGTTAACAGCCAGAAAGGGTTTATCCTTACGATCACTGCACTGGTGAATATGTCTCGCAAACAGTTCTTTACCCGTACCTGATTCTCCATGGATGAATACGGACGCACGGCTGTTTGCAATTTCTCTGGCATCATTTAAAAGGCGGTTCATTTCCCCGTTTATTGTGACGATTGCGTATTTGCCGTTTGTTGCAGTTGCAGCCTCAACTGAGGAGGCACGAGGGAATCCTGAAGTAATAGATTCAATCGTTTCAGGTGAGAGTGGTTTCAAAATAAAATCATTCGCACCCTTTTTCATGGCTTCAACCGCTTCCTTTACGCAAATGCCGGACGCGATGAGAATTACCGGAAGAGCTGTATTAACTTCCTTTATCTTTATCAACAGGTCAATACCGCTCATCCGGGGCAAATTGAGTTCCGAAACAACCATGTCGTATTGACCGTCCGATAGCTTGCCGAGGGCCGCATATCCGTCACTGACGACACACAACCGGTGACCGGCCCCAATAAAGAGATCGGCCATGGCAACCGATTCGTTTTTATCGTCTTCAACAAGCAACACGCGTTTTCCCTGCATATCCGCTGTCTATCTCCTGTTTTTACTTTTGTCCGCTTTCCTGAGCGTCTCCTCAAAATCTATCGCTTCCATCCTTTCTTTGGCAACAAGGCTCCATAACGGATCATTGAGTCCGATAATCTGGTTATAGAGAGCGATATAATCGCTTTTCTTATTAAGCGCCTCATAGCATCGCGCAATAGAAAGCTTAAGTTTAATGCTCTTTTTTTCCTCTTTTTCAAATGACAAGGCATTATTGAGCAGTAACAGGGCATCTGCAGGACGGCCGATTTGAAGATAGAGGTCTCCAACCTCCTGATAAAGCGGCTGACTCTGTTCCTGGCTTTCCGCCAGAGATTGTTCCGCGTAACGCGCTACAGCCAGACCCTCCTCCTTGAAACCGGATTCCGTTAAGGCCCGCGCCTTATCCGCCATGATATATATTCCTTCATCTAATCCCGGACGGCTTTTCAAGGCTTTCGAGAACATTTCAACCGCCTTCGCGTATTCTTTATTTTTTTGAAAAACACCGCCCTTTAAATGGTAAGCTTTTGCAGAATATCTTCCGGATGGGTATTTTTTAATGAGGGATTCCAGTTTTTCCAATCCATTTTCAGGTTGTCCATTTTCTAAAAAATATTTTCCAAGATAAAAAAGAAGCTCTTCGGGTTTTTTTTCTTCCGGCAAAAGGGCATCAGCCTTCCGGAATAATTCAGCAGCCATATCCTGAAGCCCCAGACGCTGCGAAGCTATGGCAACAGCTAAAAATGTCCTCGGAGGTGCAAGCCGTTGAATAGACTCTTTTTGTTTCTGATATATGTTTAGAATCTTGGTGTATTCCTCTTCTCCTTCATCCTTAAGAACTGCCTCAACCGTATCGCTCAAAGCGTATATGGTTTCCGGAAGCAATTTTGACTTAGGATATTTTTCCAATAATTCTATAAATATATCGAGGCTTTTCCTATAGCTTTTCATTTTTCTATGAATAATGGCGAGTTTAAGCAACGCGTACTCAGCCATGGGGCTATTATTGTTATTACTGATTGATCCACTAATCAGTTCCTCATATATCTCATTGGGTGAAGCAATCACTTCATCGATAATTTTAAAAGGGACCGGGGCTCCTTCCGTTATTTTCAGTTCTCCGCTTTCCTGCTCTTCCGCGAGACGTGTCAGGCTGATAAGAGCTCCTTCTGTTTGTGGGTACCGGAAAAGAACCAATTGATATATTTTTGTCGCCGCATTCGCAAATCCTTCCGCCCGGTATGAATCTCCGATCTTGCTTAATACCAGTGAACCTGTTTCGCTGTCGGGATTTACATTATAATATCTGAACAGGCTTTCCCTCGTCATGGCATAATCTTTTTTCTGGTAATAATTATATCCAAGGTAGAGATAGATCTCCGGATAGCGGTATATATTTTCAGGGCTCTGCGCCAACCGGGTAAGCAGGTTGATTGATTTATCAAAACTGTTTATCTCAAAAAGCGCTTTTGCCGCGCCTATTTTTGCTTCCGTTTCCGCAAAAGTGCCGCCATAATTTTTAATGATATGCTCATAAACGGAAAGCGCTTCCGTGTATTTGCCCTTTTGAAACAACAGATTACCCTTTTGAATCATTGCCTTCACAAAGGTGGCATCGCCGGTATTTTTTTCAATAACGAGGTTAAAATATACTATCGCCTCATCGAAGTTTTTGACTTTCAGGCGGAGGTTTCCCATGGACAGCAGGGTATCAGGGACAAAGATGGACGCAGGGAACCTGTAAATGGCATCCTCGTAATGACTTTTTATCACAGAAAAATGTTCGGAAGTTGTTTGCGAATATAATTGATCTATCGATTTTGCCAGTAAAAAATATGCTTTCTCAGAATATCGCCCTTTAGAATAAGTCTTGATGAGATTTTGTAAGCTTTTTTCAGCTTCCGGCCAGCGCTGGTGCTTGTAAGCCTCTACTCCTTTCAAAAACAGCGCCGTCTCTTCGCTTGTGTCGTTTGTTTCGACCTGTGTCATTTTTTCAAGCAGTAAGTCCGGGTTCGACTGTGACAGGTACTTCGATACTGATGCGTCTGAAATTCCGGACGTTGCTTCTTTTACATAACCGGCACTATTATTCTCCGTTTCACGCGGACCATTATTTTCTTCGGAGACAGATGGCGTGTAAACAGTCGGATTCGTTTCCTTAACGTTTTTAATCTTTGCACCGGACTCTGCCCCCTGGCTCTCTTCCCCAAGTCTGATAATCAGTTCGTTATTGCCCTGCTGATATCTTGACACAGGAATATCAAGCCCCTTCATATCCAATACCAGCCTTATTTTATTGGGGTGATATCCGACCCGGATATTTTCCAGATACAAATTATTTACAGATCGGGCTACAGATGAGAACGGCATGCCGTCATAAAAAAGGTCATATATGATTCTGGGCGGCGCTTCCAGAAACATGGCCTTTTCTACCGTCATTTTTCCGACACTTTTTACGGTGAGGATTGCTCCCCGGTTGCTCTCTGCCGAAGAAATTGAAATAATTTCCATCAGGTCTTCACCTGTAACGGAGATAAAAGGGCCGGCGGCAGCAGCCGATAAATTCGGCAGCCCCATAAGCATAAACGTCACTGTGAGAATGTATAGGGTATGACAACGATGGTTTCGCATATATCAGAGGTAACGAGCAATTACTATGCCAATGGGATAAAGCCCCAGACAAAGCACATATTATCTGCTATTTATAATTATTATAAGATGTTGAATATTGGATCTGTGACGAGATAGTATATGGTGGGATGTCATTACTTTGACGATAAAACTTATCGGTGGTCAGTGGCCATGAATCGAATATCGGACTTCGTACATCGAATTTCGGACATCGGACTTCGTCGTTCGTGGTTCGTTGATCGATTCACGATTTACGATTCACGGCTTTCGCTTCACACTTTAAGCCTTTCTCGTACCTCGAACATCGATATTCGACATTCTATATTCGCTCTTCGTCCCCTGATCATGCGCAGACTGATTTGGAAAAGTTCTGCTTTTTCATCTTCTCGACAAGCGTGGTTCTTTTAATATTGAGCAGCTTTGCAGCCTTTGCTTTAATTCCATTACTCTTTTCCATGGCTTCAATTATGAGCTTTCTTTCGTAGACTTTAACCGCATTATCAAGGGAAAGGCCCTCTTCAAGGAATTGTGCAGCTTCGCTCCTGGTAACTGATATTTCCGTTTGCTGAATATGTTCCGGAAGATCTTCAAACTCTACGATCGGGTTCTCACAAAGGACAACTAATTGCCTTATAACATTTTCAAGCTCTCTGACGTTCCCGGGCCAGACGAACTCAAGCATGGCATTCATAGCATCGGGGCTGAACCCCGTGATTGTTTCTTTGTCTTTTTTTTGAAATTTCTTCATAAAATAGTTGACGAGTAAAGGGATATCGGATTTACGCTGTTTCAATGGAGGAGCCTTGATCATGATCACATTCAACCTGTAATAAAGGTCCTCCCGGAATGTGTTGTTGTTAATTGCAACCGTTAAGTTTTTGTTGGTAGCCGCGATAATGCGTACGTCAACATGAATGGTTTTGGTTCCGCCGACCCTTTCAAACCGCTGATCCTGAAGCACTCTTAGCAGTTTTACCTGCAATGCCGGGCTCATCTCCCCTATCTCATCCAGAAATATGGTGCCTCCGTTTGCCATTTCAAACCTGCCAACCCGGCTCTTGTGGGCTCCGGTAAACGATCCTTTTTCATGTCCGAACAGCTCACTCTCCAGCAAGGCTTCGGGAATCGCGCCACAATTGATAACCACCAGAGGCTTCTCCCCCCGGTCGCTGTCATAATGAATAGCCCTTGCAATCAATTCCTTGCCTGTACCGCTTGGACCCTGAATGAGTACCGTAATGTCCGTATCGGCCACTTTTTCAATCAGGCCGAATACATTCTCCATAGCCTTGCTGGTACCGATAATATTGGTACGCGAATACCTTTTTTTCAACTCTCTTTTAAGCCGGATATTTTCTTCTTCAAGATTCTTAAATTGAAGGGCTTTCTCTACGACCAGGAGAAGTTCGGTTGACGCAATGGGCTTTGTAATATAATCAAAGGCCCCCTGTTTAATCGCCTCAACGGAACTCTTTATGGTTGCATGGCCGGTGAGGATGATGCACTTGGTCTTAGGGCACTTGTTAACAACATGGTTGAGTACACCCATTCCGTCCAGATCGGGCATTATGAGATCGGTGAGCACCAGATCATATGAATTGTTCTCCAGTTCCCTTATTCCGGTCACCCCGTCTGAAGCTAACGACGCTTCATAGCCTTTTCCTTTTAAGACACTCACGATTATTTTTGCCTCAAAAAGATTGTCTTCTACGACCAGAATTTTTTCCATATCATTTTACCTTTTTTGCAACTTCCAAGGTTCAAGGAGGCAAAGGCGGAATGGTTACCCTATAAATAATCTCCCCGCTGAAACTTCAATACGGCAACTTGTGCGGTAACTGACAGGTCTCTGACGAATCGTTCAAATTCCCTGTCTTGATGAACAATTCCTGCTGCCTTCGATTCGATAAGGTCAACCTCTTTTTCGATACGGGAAACTATCGGTTCAATCTCTTTTAATGTCTTTAGCGGATTACCCAATTCTTTTGCGTAATCATCTAAAAGATCAAGCACTTTATCACTATGGTCAAGCAAATCGGTCTTAGGATCAGCAGAAGTCGGGCTAGCAATACTGTTGACTTCGGAAAGCTTCCGGTCAAAGATCTGCTTAAAACCCTTATCGTTAGTTATCCCGTCAAAAGCTGACGGCCGCAGTTGTCCCACCTGATTTATTTTTTTTATATCCATAATTGACCCTCCTTTATCTTCGTCCCCGGACTTCATGTTTTTCACCGAGCCCGACGTGAATAATCATACTTAATTCGTTGTTTAAAATAAAGAAAAAAATCAGACGAAAAGTTTTTTCAGTTTTTGTTCAACGATTTCAGCAGTAAACGGTTTTACGATATAGCTGTTTACGCCGGCTTTGACCGCCGCGATAATATTCTCCTTCTGAGCCTCGGCCGTAACCATCACAAAGGGTATGCCCTTCAATTGTTCATCAGCCCGTACCTTGCCCAGCAACTCTATTCCCGGCATTTCGGGCATATTCCAGTCACACAATATCAGATCGAATTTATCGTTCTGAAGCATCTTTAAAGCGCTTTTACCATCTTCGGCTTCAAAAATATTGGTAAACCCGGTCTGCTTTAAGATGTTTTTTATGATTCTTCTCATCGTGGCAAAATCGTCAACAATAAGAACCTTCATGTTTAAATCCATCATCCATCATCCTTTACATATCATACAATTAGTCTATTAGGCCTTAAGCTATTAGTTTTTTAGTTTTACCTAACAGCCTGCAGCCTTCAGTCTACCCACCGGTTCAGTTACCAATTATAAACTTGCCAGGAGACTGTCGATATCCCCCTGGTCAAGCCCCTGCCCTGCCTTCTGTGGGCCTGACAGCGCAAACACCTTTTCATCAACTACCCGCTGTAATTCCTCAGAGGAAATATCAGGATTCTTCTCCTTTGCTGAAAGTTTTACCCCGAAACAGACAACCATTTTTTTCAGCTTTTCCTCCATCTGATGTACAAGAGTCATAATCTTTTTAATGCGTTGACCGGTCAGGTCCTGAAAGCTCATTTGAACAAACATATCCGTTATCAATGCCGTGTTATTTTGTTCAGTTATTTCAATGTGATCAAGCAGAGGCGTTATCTTTTCAACAAGTTGAGGATCAATATCAACCTCAATAGATTCCATATTCTTCCCCGGCACTCTCATCTTTCCGGATTTGAAAGAGGCAACAATACCTTCCATTTTCGTGGTCTGTTCCTGCAGCAAATCGAGATTATCCATGATCTTGTTGGCGGCTTTTTCGGTAGTTTCAATAATACCCTCAAGCTGGTCGGCTGCTTCGGGAATATATTTTGTTGCCAGATCATTCAATTCGGGATGAACTTTATTCTTTAAATCCCGCCTGAAATCAATCACCAGCAGAGCCAGTTCCTTGACTGCCCCGGTCATTTCATAAGCAATCTCCTTGAAAAATTGCTCGTCTTCATACAGATTGCTCGATGCCACTTGTTTAATAAAACGGACTACTTCCACTATCTCAGCTTCTGAAAGCTTTCCGTTAACAACATTTAAAATTTTCTTTTTCAACCGTTCTGACATTTTATCATCTTCTCCTTTGCTCTCCGTTACTACTCAGGTTGTTTAGACTGTAGGCCGAAGGTATTTAGGCTGTAGACTGTTAGTCTGTAGGCTTTTAGTAAGTAAGAGATTATTTCCTGCGTTTTTCTACTCCTCAAGGGGGTACTTAAAAGAGTGGCAAGAAATAATCTTGTAAACTTACTTATCCCGTTTATCGGAGTTAGGGATAATTCCTACAGTCTAACAGTCTATAGCCTTCAGCCTATCTTTCTTCAGACTAACAGTCTACAGCCTACAGTCTAACTACCTTAGTAGTTACGAAGTCGTCACCGCTCTCCGGCAATCATACCCAGTACCGTCACCCCGATATTATTCAATGGAACCACCTTTTCAGCCGCACCGAGTTTGATGGCTTCCTTCGGCATGCCGAAAACAACACAACTCTTTTCATCCTGTGCCACGGTTCGCGCTCCGGCTTCCCTCATTTTCAACAACCCTTTGGCGCCGTCCGCTCCCATCCCCGTCAGGATAACGCCGGCTGCATTGGTGCCGGCATATTCGGCAACGGAAGAGAACAGAACATCGGCGGACGGGCGCTGATGATGCACCAGCGGACCGGTTTTAACCTGAACATAATACCTGGCGCCGCTCTTTCTCAACAGCATATGATAATTCCCCGGCGCAATAAGCGCCGTTCCGTTTACAAGAGAATCACCGTCACAGGCCTCCCTGACGGTAATTGCGCTTAGTTGGTTCAACCTTTCAGCAAATGCCGTAGTAAAATGTGCCGGCATATGCTGGACTGCAAGAATTCCGGGGGCATTCGGCGGCATTCCCGTAAGCACAACTTTCAATGCTTCCGTTCCCCCTGTCGAAGCGCCGATTGCAATTATCTTGTTGGTCGTTTCACCCAGGGCTTTCGGCATCTTATTCTCCTGTATGTTCCCTTCGGCATTGGCCGAACCCGTGGATTTTACCTTGATTCCCGCGACGGCCCTGATCTTGTCGATCAACTGCACGCTCATCTCGCCTACGGAATACGCGCTTGAAGGTTTCGACATCACTTCAAGCGCTCCAATGGCTAAAGCCTCCATGGCCATTTTTCCACCCTTTTGTGTCAATGAACTGACGATGATGACAGGAAGCGGATAATAGCGCATTAACTTTCTTAAGAAAGTGATTCCATCCATTCTCGGCATTTCTATATCAAGCGTTATCACGTCGGGATTCAATTTCGCTATTTTATCCCTGGCCACATAAGGATCGGGCGCCGTGCCGACTACTTCAATATCCGCTTCCCTGGAAAGCTCCTCTGTAAATACTTTTCTGACCACGGCCGAATCATCAACAATCAATACTTTTATTTTTTTCCCCATCCAGCAACCTTCCTTTTATTTTAGGTTGTAGGCTGTTAGGCTGTTAGGCTGTAGGCTATTAGTCTACAGTCTACAGCTTATCACCCTACAACCTATCCGCCTTCAGCCTATCAGTCTATAGCCTATCCACCTGTTTCATAACTATTCCGGCCGCCATATGGCTATGCTCCGTCTCAATGAAAATGGCTCCGTTATTAAAGCTGTCAAGCTGACCGGCCACGAGCCCGCTTTCATTGATCAATTCGGGGATGCCTGTCTGGAAGGCCCCTTTCGCGTCGAATTGTGAAAACATGCGGCCGGCAATCATGTTCAGGGCCTCTTTAACGGTATCTTTTTCCTGTTTTTCGCTTATGGCTTTTTCAGAAACACCCAAAAAGTTGGCGGTTATCTCCCTAGCAACTTCTGCCGGTATCAACAGGTATGAATAACCTGACGAAGGGCCTGTAAAATTTATGGTTGCTCCGACCAGAGGATGTTTGCCTGAAAACCATTCACTAAGGGCAAGAGCCTTTTCATTGATCTGCAGCGACAGAAAGAACATCTTATTCATCACATCAGAAATCGCCTGATGCATTGCTTTCATCATCTCCTCTGACATCACAGACCTCCTCTCCCATTAAACTGCGCAATGCTTTTATTATTTCTTCCGGGAAAAACGGTTTTTTGATATATTTGTTTGCTCCCAGCCGGATCGATTCCTGTATTTTTTTTTCACTTCCTTCAGTTGTTACCAGTATCACGGGAATCGAACTGAGCAGTTCGTTTTTTTTCATCTCTGCTATAAGTTCCATGCCGGTCATATTGGGCATATTTATATCGGATAAAACGATATCGACCCATTTATTTGAAAGCAGTTCCAAAGCTTCCCTGCCATCTTCCGCCTCAAAGTACTCACCGACATCAAATCCGGATAACTTGATTGTCCTTTTTATTACCGCCCGCATTGACGAAGAATCATCAACTATCAGAACATTAAATGACATTTTAATTCCCTCCCGACATATTAACCATTTCCTCAACCGCCTTAATCTGTCCCCAGAAATCGGCAATTGTTTTCTGCAAATCGATATCCGTAAAATTCAACCGGCTCATTACTTCCTGATAATACCTGTATGCGAGCCCGTCCGCCCCTCCACCGATTCCGACCATCATGCATATTGTATCGGCCAGATAAATGATCGGAATTGAAAGATCATCCTCGAGCAGAATCTTCAGGGGATCATGATGGTTCCTGATAATAAACACCATCTCCGGACTGAATCTCCATTTTTCAGCGACCCTGGCGCCCAATTCGGCATGATCGATTCCAATTATCTTCTTTTCCGCATCAAGAAATGTCATCCCTTCATTCTGCACGCATAATACAATTTTTTGAAATGCTTCTTTGATGTGAGTGCTTAATATTATCTTGCCTATATCTTTCAACAGCGCCGATGTGAAAAGACAGGGTATGTTATTAAGACGTTGTTTTTCCGCCAGACTCTTGGCGATGAGCGCCGAAGAGACCGAATATTTCCACAGCTCGCCTTCACCCAGATCATAACCTTTCTGGGCAGCGGTGAAATTTTTTGAGAAGTGTCCCATCATCACGGCGCCGGCTATATTATTCATTCCGAGGTAGGCGATCGCCTGTCTGACGGATACGACTTTTGTTCTCAAACCGAAGTAAGCTGAGTTGCATATCCTGAGAAGATTCGCGGTCATAACCTGATCGTACTTGATAACATCGACTATCTCCGACAGAGAACTGTTGGGATTGGAGATGATAGCCATAATCCTGCTGCCCGTAAAGGAAACAGGACTCAGAGAATCGATTTTTTGTATGATTTTATCTATATCCATTTTATTTTTCTCAATTCATTGCCGGATATCCTCATAATGGCTTCGCCCTCTTTTATTCCAAGCTTTAATGTCCGGTTTACAGTTCCTCCAACATCTTCAAAATCAGTCGTTATGTTATTTTTCCAGAACATTTTCCTGAGTACGGTGTGGTTGCGGTTACCGATATTAAACAGCCCGCCCTGGTCGAGGATCTGTGCCCCGCCAAGGACAATGACCTTAAGGCGGTTTTTCACGGCGCCCAACTTGTAGCTCTCTTTAAAAAGAAGCGGTATGCCGGTGTCTCCGAACATGAAAGGATTATTTCCGGCTTTAACCGGATCAAGGCTCGATTCCGGCAGCATGTAATGAAGTACTCCGCCCACTTTTACAAACGGATCGTAAATCGCCACTCCGATACAGGACCCAAGGGCATATGTTATTATAACCGCTTCCGGGTTATTGCTTACTTTCATGTCTCCGACACCGACTACAAGATCCATTATGATTCCCTCATACCATCTGAAATATGCTTCCTATATCAAGGATGAGTCCGACCCTGCCATCTCCCATTATCACCGAACCGGCCACACCCTTGATCCCTTTAAGCCATCCACCCAGACTTTTAATGACGATTTCCTCCTGGCCGATCAGCTCATCCACAAGCAGGCATATTTTCTTTTCCTGGTTTTCAACAACCACGACCAGTTTTTCCCACGGCGCGACCCTGGTTTGATCCGAAGAACCGCACCCGTTTAACCCGAAAAGCCGTTCAAGACGTACCAGGGGGATCAGGGTGTTCCTGACCCTGATCATTTCACCTTCACCCTTTACGGTAAAATATTCATCTTCCTTTGGCCTGAAGGATTCCTGAATATTCAATGTGGGAATGATATATCTTTCGTTCGCCACTTTAACTATCATTCCATCCACGATTGCCAGGGTAAGCGGCAGCCGCATGAAAAATGTAGACCCTTTACCCGTAACAGACCGCACCTCGACCCTTCCTCTTAACTTTTCAATTTTGCTTTTTACAACATCCGTCCCGACGCCTCTTCCGGATATGTCCGTTACCTTTTCAGCGGTCGAAAAACCGGGATGAAAAATCAGGTTGTCGATTTCGGCATCCGATAATTTATCTTCCTGCTTGATCAGGCCGGTGGAGACCGCCTTCTTCAGGATTTTTTCCCTGTTCAATCCACGGCCGTCATCCATTATTTCGATAACGATATTGCCACCCCTGTGATATGCTTTTAAATGAATGGTCCCCTGTCGCGGTTTGTTTTTAGCCTCTCTTTCATCCGGAAGTTCGAGACCGTGGTCTACCGAGTTTCGAATCATATGAACCATCGGCTCATAAATTTCTTCCATTATATTTCTGTCTATCTCGGTATCTTCACCGGACATGACAAGCTGTATATCCTTGTCCGCTTTCTTGGCAAGGTCACGCACAAGCCGCAGCATCTTTTGAAAGGTGTTTTTTATCGGCACCATCCTCATGGACATGGCAATATTTTGCAGGCCGGATGTAATAAGATTTAACTGGTTGGTTATCTGATCCAGCTTTCTGTCTTTGCTGTTTACAACCACTTCATGCTGCCTGAGCATTGACTGGGCAATCGCCAGTTCACCGACCATGTCAACGATACTATCCAGCTTTGTGGTGTCCACCTTCACCTGAAGCATATCAACGGTGCTGTCGGTCCGTTTCTGCTCTCTTAGAGTGGAAACGACAGCCTTCGTTTTTATTTTTTCCTGCTCAACAAGTATCTCGCCTATTTTCTTATCGGGCTCCTTTTGCTGGACATCGAGTGCCTCTTTTATATCCGCATCGGTTACCGTTCCACTTGCAACCAGCATTTCCCCTAATAGTCTTTTACCCTCTCCCTGAACCGGTGAGGAAATAAGTTGCTCTATTTTCAACTTGATCTGACTGATATCCTCATCACCCTCAAAAGGTTTGCCGGTATCGAGCGAGTCCCGGACGCTTCCGATCATTCCCTTCAACAGGTCGACACTTTCTAAAATAACATCAACTATTTCACCGTCGATACGCAATTCGCCGTTTCGGGCCTTATCCAGTAAATTTTCCACTATATGAGCGAATTTATTGATCTTGTTAAAATTGAGAAAGCCTGAAACGCCTTTAACGGTATGGAAAGGTCTGAATATGGCATTGATCGTTTCGATATCCGTGGGGTCCTGCTCAAGATCAATAAGCCGGACTTCAATCGTCCCCAGGTTCTCAAGGGACTCGGCAACAAAGTCGGAAATAATTTCCCTGTCCTCCTGGCTCATTTTCGTTGCGGAATCCCCGGCCCCTGCCGAAGGTCCGCCAATCAGTGTGGCGGAATCTTCGGTCGATTCAGACGAATCTGATGGGTTACTGTCCGGGTTGGCAATCAGAGCAGCGGTATCCCCATTAATTTTTTTTCCTTTGGCAATATCCCTGACCATTTCCTGTAACGTGGAGATGCCTCTTTCAAAAGGCCCCAAATCCTTCCTTTCTCCTAAAATAGCTTCTTCAACATACTGTTTCATAGCTTCCGTGATCGAAGTCAGAGCACTCTCTTTTAATGGTTTCGACAGTTCCAGGATAGACTCGATTGATTTTATGGCTTTTCCAAGACCTGAGATATCATCTGCATCAAGCATCACGGTTTCAAGAGACAGGTTCTCAATTTCCAGATTAAGTTCTTCCAATATCGATGTCATCAATTCTGCCCTTTAATTAATTAAGCCGCGGATTTTCGCCGATATCCGCAGATAGATAGGTTGTTAGGCTGTAGGCTTTTAGTTTGCAGGCTGTTAGGCTTTTAGCTTTCACCTTCAGCCTTCGGCCTGTCCACCTATAGCCTTTATCGCTATTGATCTGCCGCATTTTTACTTTTTCGAATGGCCTCTCTCTGCTGCTGAAAAATATAAGCGACAATTTTTTCCCTTCCGATTTCATCAAGGTTTAGAAATTTTATCCCGACCTGACATAAGGGCGCGTCTTTTTCCTTTAATGCGTCAATACGAATTATTTCGCCATAAACGTCTATACAGAAGAAAGGTAATTTAGAAAGGACTATATTAGCATGAACGATCTGACCTTGCTTAACCGGTCTGTCTATACAGATATTCATTCCTGACGCACTGATATTATTACCTGTTCCTTGACCCGAACATCCTGAAAATACCTCGTTTTTTGATAACATTAACAAGATGCGGTCCAATTTTTCATCCATTCTGACAAAAAATTCCGCCATATTGTCGTTGATTACAAAACCTGCATCCATATTATCGTTATCGGATCGTGCCCGGCCAATCTTTAGTTTTTCCATATCAGGGTTCAGCGGTCGAAAAGTCTTTTCTCTGATTGAATGAAATTCTTCGGGAGTGATAATTTCATATTCAACGGTATATGAAAAATCTCCCCTCACGTCCGAACGCAATTCACTTTCGTTCGAAATCATCTGCACCTCCTCTTCCCTTCCGATAATTGATTTGTTACACCCGACAGGAAAATAACCGCAAATAATGAGTGCAAACATTGTACCAAAGAACAGTGGTCATGGAACAGGGATCAGTGGCCAGGAGTGTTTTGAAAGATGAACATTCATTTTCTTCAGTAATCCTGTTTCCTATTCCACATTCGATGTTCGACGTTCGTCTTTTCAAATGATACGTTCATCTTGTTCAGTAAACCTGTCCCCTGACCCCTGGCCTCTGTTCCTGTTAACGTAAACGTCATTTATTTGACATCTGCGCCATTTCTTTAGTCAAACCTATTTTATACCGGAAAACAGGAAATAATTTCCCATGTGATTCTTTGCCGTCCCGGTTTTTCCCTGTCAGAATTGATGGGGCCAGCAAAAGCTCTGAATTTTCGCAACGAAGGTCACGAATCCGCTCAAGTCGGATGCGGCTAATGGTACAAACATTGCTTTAAGTCTCTTTGTGAATGATAGGATAAACGATAAGGTAACAAAAAAATGAACATGACTTCCGGACAGTTCAAGAAATTCTGCGAACTGGTATATAGTGAGTGTGGAATTAACCTTCATGACGGCAAACAGCAGCTTCTGCAGGCGCGCCTTTCAAAGCGGCTGCGCTCAACAGGAATTGACTCCATCGCCGAATATTTAAAAGTTCTTGAAAACGACGCACTGGAACTGATGAACTTTCTGGATGCCATATCCACCAATCACACATATTTCTTCAGAGAAAGTCATCATTTCGAACATCTCAGGACAGACCACTTAAAGATATGGTCCGCCGCCTCATCAAGCGGTGAAGAACCTTATTCCGTCGCAATCTACTGTCTTGAAAAAGGATTCAGGCCGACCATACTGGCATCGGACATATCGACCAGAATGCTGGAAATCGGACAAAACGGCATCTATTCCATTGAAAAAACAAAGAGCCTGCCTCCTCACATGCTTAAGAAATATTTCCAGAAAGGTTCGGACAAATGGGATAACCATGTCCGTCTAAAAAAAGAAATAAAGCAAATGGTTACCTTTCAGCGATATAACCTGCTCGTCGATCCGATACCATCCCGGGAATTTGACGTTATTTTTTGCAGAAACGTATTTATATACTTTGATAACGTCACAAGGGCACAAATAACAAACAAACTGTGCGGCGCATTGAAACCGTCCGGCTATTTTATTATCGGCGGCGCCGAAAGCCTTAATACCATTGACCATCCTTTCAAGTATATCCAGCCGAGTATCTACAGGAAAGAATAATATAACTACTTCGGAGCCAGGAGCCGGAATTGAAGCTCCCCGCCGCAGAGCGGGCGGGGAATCTTCGACCGTAAGGAATATAATCCGTTTTTAATTTGCTCGCTAACCCCGCCGCAAGCAGCGGGGAATGCGCTCGCTGTTTCGGTTCAGGAGTCAGAATGAAAAAACCTTCCGCCTCCCGCCGAAGGTCCGTCCTCCATACTGGTTGGCGGAAATCCCTGCTCCCATTGACATAAACGTCAAGTTGTTGACGTCAGCGTCAATTTATTCAAGCTCATCGCAGCAAGCTACGGGGAATCTTCGACCGTAGGGAATAAGGTCAATTTTTATTTCGCTCGCTGTTTCAGCTCAAGTCCCCCCCTCCGCCTCACGACCCCCGCCGAAGGTCCGCCAATCACCATGGCGGAACCCCTGACAACTGACCCCCGACCACTGACCTCCGACTCCTGCCCCCCGCCGAAGGTCCGCCAATCACTTTGGCGGAACCCCTGGCACCCAATTTGCAACATTGCAGAATAAGCGGGACTCATTTCAGTACCCCCTTGAGGGGTGCTCTTTCCAGTACTCCCTTGAGGGGTGCTCTTTCCAGTACTCCCTTGAGGGGTGTAAGCGCGTTAACTAAAGTTTTTTTGATTTCATACCGATAATAAGAATAATAAGAACGAGAGGCTGTTATGTTACATAAATTCAAACCATCAAATCCAAGGGGGTTGTCCATGAAAAAAAGAAAAACATCTTTAACCTGTATTATCGCTATGTTAAGTCTTATGTGTTTTTGTCTGTTTGGTCTTCAACCGGCCATATCGGCTGATGAAGTGGTGAAGATCGGTCTGAATTATCCGGAGACAGGCCCATATTCAAAGCAGGGGTTGGATCAGCGCCGCGCCGCAGAACTTGCCATGGAAGAGATCAACGCGGCAGGAGGAATATTGGGGAAAAAGATTCAGCTGGTTTACAGGGACACCAAAAGCAATGCAAAAATTGCCAAAGAGAATGCCATCGAGCTTTATGATAAAGAAGGCGTCCAGATGATGTTTGGCGGCTCTTCCAGCGGCGTTGCGATCGCATCAGGAAAAGTCGCAAAAGAAAAGAAGAAACTCTTTTTTGGGACTTTAACCTATTCCACCGAAACAACCGGCGAAGAGGGGCACAAGTATATATTCAGGGAATGTTACGACTCGGGAATGGCAGCCAGAGCGCTGTCGGATTATCTTACAAAGTATTTTGATGGGAAAAAATATTTTTATATCACCGCAGATTATACCTGGGGCTGGACAACTGAGGATGTATTCAGACGTTATACGAATACCGTTGACAAAGACAGGCATAAGGGGATTCTCACGAAATTAGGAACAGCCGATTTTAAGAATGTTCTGAGTCTTGCGAAAGAGGCAGACCCTGGCGTCCTTGTCCTCGTATTGTTTGGAAAGGATATGGAGATCGCCGTAAAACAGGCATACGAGATGGGGTTAAAAAGCAAGATGCAGATCGTCGTTCCGAATATGACGATTGATATGGCTGAGGGCGCCAGCCCTGAGGCAATGGAAGGAGTCATCAGTGCAACTCCCTGGTACTGGCGGTTGCCTTCTGAGCTGAATCAAGCGAATGGAATCGCTTTTGTAAATAAATTTGAAGCAGCATACAAGCGGTATCCTTCCACTTCAGGCGCATCCGCTTACGTCATCATGTATCAGTTTAAAGAAGCGGTGGAACGGGCCAAGACCTTCGATACCCCGGCGTTGATCAAGGCGCTGGAAGGACATAAATATATTGGTTTGAAGGATGAACAATATTGGAGGGACTGGGATCATCAGTCTGTTCAGACAGTTTATGCCGTAAAGTGTAAACCGGCGGCTGAAGTCAAAAAAGATAAATACCAGCTCGACTTTTATGAAATCCTCAGCAAAATGAAAGGTGAGGATGCCGCAATTACGTCTGCAGACTGGAAAGCCGTGAGGACAAAAGTCGGCGCACCGCTCACTCTTGAAGAATAACAACATCTTAAGTTTACAAGCCCTTTTGGATTCTTTGTTAATTGGAAAGGGAGGAGGTTCTAATGTCAATAAAAGCAAAACTCTCATTAAATGCTGGGGTGATTTTAACAGCCATATCTATTATTCTTGTTTCCGTCCTGATTAATGTGAGGATTGTAAACCGGAACATTAATGAACTTACACAAAAAACCTCCCCTTACCAATTAAAGGCGTTGCATCAGCAGAGAGAACTTCAGGTGCATGCGACAAACCTTGTGAACTTTTCCTCGTCCGGAACACAGGACGAGCTTAAAAAAATGGCCCCGGCCGTTCATGAATCGCTCAGAAACGTTATTAAGGCCGCGGAGGAAATGGCGACATTGAAGGGTGAACGTTATTCGGAGGACAAGGCAATTTCTAAAGTAACAAAGGATGTCCTGGATATCAGCGAACGTAAAATAATTGCGCAGGGAGCAGTGCTTACCGCTTCAAAATCCATCCGGGAAAGGTTGTCGGATGTGTCCAAAAAGATCGATGAATTCGTTGGGAGCCTTCAAAAAAAGGGCTCAGGCACACTTTTAACGGGTGTAAATAATCTCACAACCTCTAACCAGCAGTTAAATAACCTGATCACGGTCAGAGATGGTTTGAAAGACATGAACTTGTTCATCTCAAAAATCCCTGTGACCAATGATAAACGTTCGGTAGCAGGACTCAGGGATAATTTTGCCGGCGCCACCAAGGTGGCGACTCAGGCGCTTAAGAATCTGAAGGGCATGGATAAGACCGCAAATGAAATCGTGCAAAAACTTGCGGCATTGAATGAAAAGGTGACCGCGAGCGGAGGGATAGCATTTCTGCAGCTCAAATACATCAGTGATGAGGAGGAGGCGCTGAAAGAGAAAGTAGAGGTCATGGCAAAGGAAGCGGGGTACGCACTATCGTATATCCTGCCGACAATAGAAAAGGAAATAAATAATGCGAATAACGAATTAAAGACGAACACTGTGGCGATGGGAAATAATATCGACGAGTTCAGAAACACCAATAATATTTTATCGTTGGTATCCGGATTGTCTTTGCTGAACGCATCCCTTGTGACGCAGATCAATAATTGCGCTTATGCAAAGAATATGAGCGATTTCAATCATTATATCTCCAGCATAGGGGCCCTCTTCAAAGAAGCAAACAATGTCGGTCAGAATTTGCGGGGCTTACTCAAAAAAGATAGTAAACTTGCCCATGAACTGCAAATAATCAATGCCTATATGAGCGCGGTATCCACAGTCCAAAATGCATTCTCCGGCAAAGGGGGAGTTTCGGAAATAGTGAAGGCATCAATCAGTAATGCCGAAGAGCTGGAGACCCTGAACAGGCAAATGCGCAGCATTACCGCCAAACACATGGAAGAAAGCAATAAGGAGGTTTCGAAAGCCGGTGTAAATCAGGATAGCGTTGTCGCATCGCTTAACAGTGCAGCCAAAGGGATGATGCGAACAGTCATGATCATTGGAGGATTGATCTTCATTATCACATTGTTCATGGCTGTAATGATAAGCAGATCAATCACCAAACCCATTAATTGTGCGGTGGAAGGGCTCACGGAAGGGGCCGATCAGGTAGCTTCGGCTTCGGCTCAGGTTTCATCATCCAGCCAGTCTCTAGCCGAAGGGGCATCCGAGCAGGCGGCGAGCATCGAGGAAACAGCATCGGCTCTGGAAGAGATGTCCTCCATGACCAAGCAGAACGCTGATAATGCAACCCAGGCCGATAATCTCATGAAAGAAGCAAAGCAGATGGTTGGAACAGCCAATGAGTCCATGGTCAGCCTGACAGAGTCCATGAAGGAAATCTCCAATGCAAGCGAGGAAACGGCCAAGATCATTAAAACAATAGACGAGATCGCTTTCCAGACGAATCTGCTGGCACTGAACGCGGCGGTTGAGGCTGCAAGGGCCGGGGAAGCCGGAGCCGGATTCGCGGTTGTTGCCGATGAAGTCCGGAATCTTGCCATGAGGGCTGCCGATGCAGCCAAAAACACTGCCAACCTGATCGAAGAAACCGTCAAGAAGGTGAAAGACGGATCGGCACTGGTTACCAGAACCAATGAAGCATTCGTTAAAGTGGCCGAGAGTTCGAGCAAGGTGGCCCAGCTTGTCGGTGAAATCGCCGCCGCATCCAACGAACAGTCCCAGGGAATCGACCAGGTCAACAAAGCTGTGAGCGAAATGGACAAGGTAGTTCAGCAGAATGCTGCCAATGCCGAGGAATCTGCCAGCGCTTCCGAAGAGATGAACGCCCAGGCGCAGGAGATGAAGGGTTTTGTGGAAGCACTTGTCGCTATTGTCGGGGGCAATGCCAATGGTAAGGGGTCAGGGGTCAGGGAAACACGCAAACCTGCTGCAAGAATACCCCATCATAAGAAAAAAGAGGCTGCTGCTTTTGCAGCAAAGGAAGTCAATCCCAAGAAGCTCACACATACGGGGGATGAAGAATTCAAAGATTTTTAACTGCTCAGGGAGATAGGCTGTAGGCTATCCGGTCTTCTGCCTTGTTCGCACCAACCTGATGTCGCCGTATTCACATAGATTTCCTGAAGACCAGGAAGAACCAGGGGCAGTCTCACACCCGCCCCCAACAGCTTCCAACCAATGGCCTTTCATTACGGGAGTTGAGAAAGCCAGGCGGCGGCAGGGGCTACAAGAACCTTCTGTGACCCTGTGCCGTAAAGCCAGTAGGATGTGCCTTCGGAGGTAAGCTGAACGGCCGGAGTCCCCAGTCGTTCCTGAAAAAAGAGAAGCGGCTTCGACGGTTCGGTCTCGGTCTGTTTCACCTCAATCAACAAGAAAGGCTCATTGTCGTCGGCGATCAGGAAATCCACTTCCCGATTGGCCTTGTCTCTGACGAAGTGGAGGCTGAAACGCCCATAGCCCAAATCATTCCATAGTGTTACCGCCCGCCACAGCTCCGCCGCCGCCATATTTTCAAGACGCACCGCCGGGTCCTTGATCCGCGGGTAATCCCACAGGTAAAATTTTCTTTCTTTCTGAATAGCCCGAGCTATCTTTTCCGTCCAGGTGGTGATCCCGAAGACCAGGTAAAATCGCTCGAAGACGTCGAGCCAATTGCGCACGGAATTGTAGGAAACTCTCACGTCCTCGGCCAGGGAAGAAACGGATAGCGTGCTGCCGACTTTGGAGGGAAGGAGCAGATAGAGCGATTCCAGGCTTTGAACCGCCTTTATATCTACGACGTCCCGAATATCCTCCCGGATCAACTGGCTGGCATAGGTGTTTGACCAACGACGGTAGGCGGTCTGCTTGCCGGAAAGGTAGGGTTCGGGAAATCCCGTCAACTCGGAGAGCCTTGTCCAGATCACCTGCAGCTCCTCCAGCCGATCCATATCTATTCGCAGGGGATCGCGGCGAAAATCTTCGAAATTCCTGTTTCGGCCTCCCAGTTCCGCAATCGTCAAAGGAAATAGATGAAAGTTATAATAGCGTCCGGCAAGAGAATCCCCGCCTTTTTGATAGAGATCGAGCCTGCCGCTTCCGGATACGAGAAATCGATACTCGTCTTTAAATTCGTCGTAGATTCCCTTGAGGGCATTTTTCCAATCCCGATACTTATGGATTTCATCGAATATGATCAGCGGAATAGAGCCGTCTTTGCGCTCTACGCTTTCGAAGAAACGATGGTTCCGGAGGAAACGTGTCCGGTGTTCCTGGATGTCCCAGTTGAAATACAAGCTGTTTGCGAAGGAACCGGCGATGATCTTGGCAAGAGTCGTTTTTCCGGACTGCCGGGGTCCGGAAAAAAAAATCATGGCCTTTTCCTTGACCAATTCGTTCCATATGCGAAGATATGTTTCCCTGGAAAGCATGATGTCTATATTTCAGCCAAATGAAAAATAGTCAATATTAATTTTAAATTCAATGAAAAATAAACGAATCAGCCGCTGCCCCCTGCTCCCATTGACATAAACGCCGATTTATTGACTTCAGTGTCATTTTATTAGGTTCCTCGCTGTTTCGTGTGGGTGCCTCCTACCTTTGGCTGCAATTACGACAAACTCGGTGCCACAACAAAAACTTATCTGACAGGATTTACAGGATTAACATGATGATTTGTCCGCCGCGGCGGAATCCTTGAACTCTGACCCCCGACCCCTGCTCCCTGCCGAAGGTCCGTCCGCCATACTGATTGGCGGAGAATCCCTGACCCTGCCGAATGTCCGCCCTGGCGGAATCTCTGGCACCCAAATTGCTTCATTACAGAATAAACACATTCATCGGTCTTCAGCCCTGATCCTCGCAATCTAAAGTTATTCAGACTTCATACCGATAATAAGAATAGAGTTGAATCGATATCATGAACTATCCAATGAAACAAAAAAGGGGGAGCTATTATGTTACATAAATTCAAATTATCAACCCGGATTATATTGCTTGGGGTTTTGATTATCCTCGGATTTTCGCTGACTATTGCTTTTATATATCCAAAGGTTAAGCAAAACATGTATGACGCCAAGTACTTAAAAACCCGGCATGTAGTTGAAACTGCATGGGGAGTGCTGGACTTTTACGCCAAACAGGTAAAGTCCAACGCCTTGCCGATGGAAGAGGGTAAAAAGCAAGCTCTGCAAGCGATTAAGCACCTGCGATATGAAAAAGATGATTATTTCTGGATCAATGACATGGAACCCCGGATGATCATGCACCCCATCAAGGCCGAGCTGGACGGGAAGGATCTTTCGGAAAATAAGGATCCGAACGGTAAGAGATTGTTTGTTGCCTTTGTGGATAAGGTCAAAAGCGAGGGTGCGGGTTTTGTAGATTACTACTGGGCCAAACCCGGAGAATCGAAGCCGGTCCCTAAAATATCTTATGTGAAAGGTTTTCCCGAATGGGGATGGGTCATCGGCTCAGGAATTTACATCGATGATGTAGAAAAAGAGCTTAATTCCATTTTTTATTTCCTCCTTTCAGGGATAGTCATAATTGGCGCCGCAGGGTTGTTATTTGCTTACTTTATGGCCCGGTCCATTTCCCGTCCCATAAACGAAATAGTGGCCGGACTTAACGAGGGCGCCGATCAGGTGGCTTCGGCTTCCGGGCAGGTATCTTCAGCCAGCCAGTCTCTTGCGGAAGGGGCGTCCGAGCAGGCTGCCAGCATAGAGGAGACATCCGCCTCGATAGAAGAAATGTCCTCCATGACCAAGCAGAACGCGGCAAATGCCGGGCAGGCCAACAGCCTCATGGGTGAGGCAAAGCTGATGGTTGGAACAGCCAACGAGTCGATGGGCAGCCTGACGGAGTCCATGAAGGAAATTGCTAAGGCAAGCGAGGAAACGTCCAAGATCATTAAAACAATCGACGAGATCGCTTTCCAGACAAATCTGCTGGCCCTTAATGCGGCCGTTGAGGCAGCAAGAGCGGGTGAAGCAGGAGCAGGATTCGCGGTGGTTGCAGATGAAGTCCGCAACCTTGCCATGAGGGCTGCTGATGCTGCAAAGAACACGGCAAACCTGATCGAAGGAACCGTCAGGAAGGTAAAGAACGGATCGGAACTGGTCGCAAGAACCAATGAAGCGTTTGCTGCAGTGGCCGGGAGTGCGGCCAAGGTGGCCCAGCTTGTCGGTGAAATTGCCGCAGCATCCAACGAGCAGGCCCAGGGAATCGACCAGGTCAACAAGGCCGTCTCAGAGATGGACAAGGTGGTTCAGCAGAATGCGGCCAGTGCCGAGGAATCTGCTTCGGCTTCCGAAGAGATGAACGCCCAGGCAAACGAGATGAAGGGTTTTGTCAATGAGCTTGTCAATCTTGTGACGGGCTATGCTGATGTCAACGGGAAGACTCATGATAAGCACGCCATGCAATCCTTACCCGGCAGAACACATAAACCTGCTGCAAGGATAGCACTTAAGAATAAAAAAGCGGGTTCTTTTGCATCAAAGGAAGTTGATCCCAAGAAGCTGATCCCTATGGGTGATGAAGAATTTAAGGATTTCTAGTATAAACGGAGATCGGAAGTCGGAAGTCGGAGGTCGGAGGTCGGAAGTCAACTGACTACTGACTACTGACTACTGACTTCTAACTACCGGCAACCATAAACAATTACGAAAGGAGTACGATATAAATGGCAAAATTAGCGGAAAAATTTGACCAGGCAATAGGCGTTATGTCAGACAGGGAAGGGAAATACCTGACATTTGCCTTGGCCGGCGAAGAATATGGTATCAGCATCCTTAAAATAAAAGAGATCATCGGAATGATGCCTATTACCACGATTCCCCAGACACCGCAATTTGTAAAGGGTGTCATCAACCTCCGAGGCAAGGTGATTCCGGTGGTTGATCTAAGACTCAGGTTCGGAATGGAAAGAATCAATTACACGGAGCGGACCTGCATCGTAGTAGTTGAAATTTCGGGCGGGTCAGGCACCGTCATGATCGGGATCGTAGTCGATTCCGTATCGGAAGTTCTTAACATAAAGGGCGGTGATATTGAAGAAACGCCGACGTTCGGCACCAAGCTGGAAACCGATTATATTCTCGGCATGGCCAAAGTCCAGGGAGGCGTGAAGATCCTGCTCGATATAGACCGGGTCTTGAGCCGTGACGAAGTGACTCTGCTTGACAAAGCCGCCTGAGAATAACGTACTTTAATTTATTGAGATAAGGTGCAATGATGATTTCCAGTCTGGCAAAAGTAATCTTAATAATGGTTGTTATGACAGGCACCGCCTCCGGAGCTCACCCACTGATTACCGATGATACCGGTACGAACGGAAAAGGAAAGTTTCAGTTGGAGCTGAACGGCGAAGTCTCCTGGGATAAAGAAAAATCCGGCGGTATTACCGTTAAAGAGAAAGGCTACGAGGCAGGAATTGCTGTTTCAGCCGGAATTCTTGATACGCTGGATATAGTATGCGGCATTCCCTACCAATGGAACAGGACAAAAGAGGATGGGGCGATTGTCTCTGATGAAGATGGAATATCTGATATCGGAGTGGAATTGAAATGGCGTTTTTTTGAGCAGAACGGTTTTAGTTTCGCTCTTAAACCCGGCTTTACAATCCCTTCAGGGAATGAAGACAAAGGCCTGGGAACGGGCAAGGCAGGCTATGGAATCACTTTTATAGCCACAAAAGTGCCCCTCTTACCTTCCATATGAATTTTGGCTATGCTCATAATGAATATAAACTTGAAGCAGATAAAGAAAGCAGTGAAAAAGATTTGTGGCATATTTCGCTGGCAGGCGTTTATAAGGTTTCCGATAATTTGCAGGTGGTTGCCAATATAGGCGTTGAGAGAAATCCGGATAAGGAATCCAGTACGGATCCGTCCTTTGCCCTTATCGGCCTGATTTATTCCATTACCCCTGATCTGGATGTCGATTTAGGTTTCAAGGCGGGGCTCTCCGGCGCAGAGACCGATACAGCTTTGCTGACAGGCCTTACAATGAGATTTTAATTGAAGCTCCCCACAGCTTGCTTCGGGGAGCTTCAATTGGCCGGCCTGTTGACATAAACGTCAATTTATTGACTTCAGTGTCATTTTATTAGGTTCCTCGCTATTGCGGTTCAAGTGCCCCCCTTCCGTCTCACGCCTCCCGACCCCTGACCTCTGACCTCTGGCCTCCGACCTCCGACTTCCGACCCCCGACCTCCGACCCCTGGCACACAAATTGCAATATTACAGAATAAACGCATTCATCGACATACAGCCCTGATCCTCGCAACCTAAAGTTATTTAGATCTCATGCCGATAATAAGAATGAGGATGAAGCTTTAAGCTGGGTATTCGATGTCCGATATTCGATATTCGATTTCTTTTTTAATGTGCCGGGAAAATTTACAACCACAGAAATGATCAAAATATAGAAAAGGAGAAATGGGAAAATGTTTAAGAACATGAAACTGGGAACGAAGCTGATTCTCGGATTCTCGGTCGTGGCGGTGATTACCCTGATGATGGGCATTCTGGGCTATTATGGGGCGGTCAAGAGCGGTCAGGCGGTTGAGGAGATTGGGCTTGTGAGGCTGCCGGGCGTTGACAGCCTGCTCGTGATCAGGAAGAGCGCAGAGAACATCCGGGGCTCGGTGAGTACACTGATTATCCAGGGCATGCCGGATGAAATTCACATGCAGCAGTACGACAACCTGACTAAAGCCCACGAGGAGTATGAAAAGGCCTGGAAGATATACGAACCGCTGCCCAGAACACCTGAGGAAGCCGAGATCTGCAAACAGTTCGTGCAGGCATGGAACGCCTGGAGGGATGAAAACAACAAATTCATTGAATTGAGCAAACAGATTGATGCCAATATTGCCAGCGGAACCATCGATATGTCGGGAAATGCGGCGTTACTGGACATGAGTTTGCGGAGGGAAAAAGAGAAGGCAGCCATTGCACTGCTGGACAAGCTTGTGCAGATCAACCGTGATGCGGCCACCGACGCAGCCAAGAAAGCAAACGCAGAGGCCAACTTCATGAGAGTTTTCTCGCTGACCGTAATGTTGATCGGAGTGGTTCTTTCCATGGCTCTCGGCATCTTCTTAACCCGTTCCATTGTCGGTCCTATCCGCCGGATCATCGAAGGCCTGAACGAAGGAGCCGAGCAGGTGGCTTCAGCTTCCGGCCAGGTTTCTTCCTCCAGCCAGTCTCTGGCTGAAGGGGCATCCGAGCAGGCTGCCGGCATAGAGGAGACATCCTCCTCGATAGAGGAGATGTCCTCAATGACCAAACAGAACGCGGCAAATGCAGGACAGGCCAACAGCCTCATGGGCGAAGCGAATAAGATGGTAGGAATAGCCAACCAGTCGATGGGCAGCCTGACTGAGTCGATGAAGGAAATTGCCAAGGCAAGCGAGGAAACGTCCAAGATCATTAAAACAATCGACGAGATCGCTTTCCAGACGAATCTGCTGGCGTTAAATGCAGCCGTTGAGGCGGCAAGAGCGGGAGAAGCCGGAGCAGGTTTTGCCGTTGTGGCGGATGAGGTCCGAAATCTTGCGATGCGTGCTGCCGATGCAGCTAAAAACACTGCAAATCTAATTGAAGGAACCGTCAAGAAGGTAAAAGACGGATCGGAACTGGTCGCAAAAACCAATCAGGCGTTCAGCGAAGTAGCCGGTAGTGCGACCAAGGTGGGCCAGCTTGTCGGTGAAATTTCGGCGGCATCAAACGAGCAGTCCCAGGGAATCGACCAGATCAACAAGGCGGTCGCCGAGATGGATAAGGTGGTTCAGCAGAATGCCGCTAATGCCGAAGAATCAGCCAGCGCTTCCGAAGAGATGAACGCCCAGGCTCAGGAGATGAAGGGTTTTGTGGAAGAGCTTATCGCTCTTGTAGGTTCAAATAACAAAAGCAACGGGAAGAATCATGATAAGCCCGCCAGGCATACCCTGTCCGGTAGAACACATAAGCCTGCTGCAAGGATAGCACTTAAGAATAAAAAAGCGGGTTCTTTTGCATCAAAGGAAGTTGATCCCAAGAAGCTGATTCCGATGGGTGATGAGGAATTTAAGGATTTCTAGTATAAACGGAGATCGGAAGTCGGAAGTCGGAGGTCGGAGGTCGGAAGTCAACTGACTACTGACTACTGACAACCGGCAACCATAAACAATTACGAAAGGAGTAAGATATAAATGGCAAAATTAGCGGAAAAATTTGACCAGGCAATAGGCGTTATGTCGGACAGGGAAGGAAAATACCTGACATTTGCCCTGGCCGGCGAAGAGTACGGCATCAGCATCCTGAAAATTAAAGAGATCATCGGAATGATGCCTATTACCACGATTCCCCAGACACCGCAATTTGTAAAGGGTGTCATCAACCTCCGAGGCAAGGTGATTCCGGTGGTTGATCTAAGGCTCAGGTTCGGAATGGAAAGAATCAATTACACGGAGCGGACCTGTATCATAGTTGTTGAAATATCAGGCGGGTCGGGCACAGTCATGATCGGTATCGTAGTCGATTCAGTATCGGAAGTTCTTAACATAAAGGGCGGTGATATTGAAGAAACGCCGACGTTCGGCACCAAGCTGGAAACCGATTATATTCTTGGCATGGCCAAAGCCCAGGGAGGCGTGAAGATCCTGCTCGATATAGACCGGGTCTTGAGCCGCGATGAAGTGACCCTGATGGAAAAAGCCGCATAAGAATAACGTACTTTAATTTATTGAGATGAGGTGCAATGGTGATTTCCAATCTGGCAAAAGTAATCGTAATAGTGGTTTTTATGACGGGCACCGCCTTCGGTGCCCACTCCCTGATCACCCCGGTACGGATCCATCCTTTGCCCTTATCGGTCTGATTTATTCCATTACTCCTGATCTGGATGTCGATTTAGGTTTCAAAGCCGGGCTCTCCGGCACAGAGACCGATGCCACTTTGCTGACAGGCCTTACAATGAGATTTTAATTGAATCTCCCCGTAGCTTGCTTGCGGGGAAATTCAATTCTCCTACCTCCGACCCCCGACTTCCGACCTCTGACCCCTGACCCTCGACCCCTGGCCCCTGACTACTGACCCCCGACCCCTGACCCCCGACCCCTGCCCCCTGCTCTCTGGCACGCAAATTGCCGTATTACAGCACAAACGCACTTATCGGTCTTCAGGCCAGGATCATAACATCTTAAAGTTATTGACAGATAATCAGGCAGTTGATATAAATCCAGAGGGAGAAACATGAGTGATCATATGCTGCCAAAATATATCAAACCTTTTCTCTGGTCATATGGCGTGGACCGGCTGGACAAGGCAAAAGATAAAAAGATAATAATAACAAATATTCTTAATTTGGGTTCGCATCGTGCAACCATTTGGCTTTTTAAGACGTATCCTGAAAAAGAAATCAGGAATTTTGTTGTCCATCCAGCTCCGGGAGAATGGTCAAAAAAATCGCTTAATTACTGGTCGCTGATATTTGGGGTCGAGCCGGAAATTAAAAAAAGAAAAATTAAGTGACCGGGGGCTGCGTCAGATTCATAAATAGTTAATATATATTTTGTAAAAGATCCTGACAGCCTTCAGCCTACAGCCTAAACAACCTGAGTGGTAACTATGTTTTATAATATCCTGGATAAGAAAAGAATTAATATTCTGCCTCTTCTGAAGGAGTTCAGGAAAGACTTTTATCTGGCCGGCGGCACAGCTTTGGCCCTGCAAATCGGCCATCGGGACAGTATTGATTTTGATTTTTTTTGCACTGATGAGATTGATACGAAAAAACTGTTTAAAAAGATTAAAACCGTTTTTAATGAACATGCGGTATTGAAAACTCAGGAAGAAAAAAATACGTTATCGGTTTTTATCGATAACCATATCAAGCTGAGCTTTTTTACCTTTGAATATAAGCTGGTCGTAAATTCATTGAATGAGGAATATTTACGACTGGCCTCAATTTCTGATATCGCTTGCATGAAATTTTCAGCCATCACAAGCCGCGCCAGAAGCAAGGATTATATTGATCTATATTTCATTCTGCGGGTAAACCGTTTGGAAGACTTGTTGATGAAATGCGTGAAAAAAATGCCTGATCTTGACACTAACTTGATTTTAAAAAGTTTGGTGTTTTTTGAAGATATTGAAGAAGAAAAAATTGCATTTAAGAATAATAACAAGATAAGTTTCAGCCAGGTCAAGGAATTTTTAAAAGAGGAAGTGAAAAAAACCTCCTTAAAGCAATTGAAGATCCCCCGCCGCAAGCAGATGTAAATGCGCTCACTGTTTCAGTTCAAGGATTGAAGATTCGCCTTCCGACCTCCGACTTCCGACCCCTGACCCCTGACTACTGACCCCCGACTTCCGACCTCTGACTCCCGACCCCTGACCCCTGACTACTGACCTCCGACCCCTGCCCCCTGCTCTCTGGCACGCAAATTGCTTCATTACAGCACTAACGCACTTATCGGTCTTCAGGCCCTGATCATAAAATACTAAAGTAATTAGTATTACAAGCCGATAATAAGTTTAAGGCTGTCACGACATTGGAAATTACCTGATTAGAGTTAAATAACTGTGTATATAACCGCTTTATGAGTAAATGTGAGGTGAAAGGTGGCATCGAATTTCGGAATATCGGTTTATCGGAACAACAAAATTCTCCAGCTCAAACTATCAGGAGATTTTGACGGTTCTTCTGCGCTTCAGCTTCTCAGTTTAATGCGCAATTGTCTTAAAGAAACCGACAAAATTTTCATTCACACCGATTCCATCAGCCATATAGAGCCTTTTGGGCTGAATATGTTCCGGTATAACCTGGGTTCACTGGTTAAACACCCGATTAAGTTCGTTTTCACAGGAGAAAATGCCTTATCCTTGATAAAAACGTGGCCGGACAATGGCCGCCCTGAACTAAAAGTGAAACAGGAAAGCCGTTATCATTATCAAAACAAGACCCTTGAAGAACATCCATTTTATTGACCAGGGACAAGGAAGACGAGAACAACGGTTCAAGTGAGACGAAGTGAAGCATCGACACTCAATGCTGAGAAATTATAAAGAATTAGGATCATCTCCAAATTAGTTGATGATCTCAGAATTCAAGGGTTCAAGTGTTTTGTTTTCTGAAGTTCTGATCCGCCCTGGCAGAATCCCTGGCCCCTGACAACTGGCCCCCGGTCCCCGACCACTGACCATGGGCCCCTTCTCCCAATCATTTACACATCAAAGTGTCAAAAATTTGGCTCAAATTTTTTGTCAGGTCACAGTTTGTAGATTTTGACACAACAGGCACCAGGTTTCGGGCGCTAAGCTCTATTTCCTGCTGATAGCCGATACAACCAAGATATCTGACATTTATAGAAAGCATTTTCGTTGCGACTTCCCGGATTCGATCAACAATTTGAGATACATTATAATTTGGCGGGACTCTGTTGACAATCAGGTTTGGATTAAACGTCAATATTGCCTCACTTAATAGCGGTAAGCTTTGCGGCAACTCTCTTTTCACTTCTTCCACTAAATTCTCCATATTAATAAATTTCGATCCTTTTTCAGGCATAGTTGCTTTACGGATAAGTTGTTCAAGATCGTGATCTTTCTGACCCTTGTACTTCGACTCCGGTCCAAACAGTCTGTTCAATTTTCTATATAAGGCTGTTTTGATAAAATTGTAGGCGTCTACATAAGATGCGGGATCACAGGTCGTCATAACGATACCGTGGTCTGCTAAAAGGAAAAAGTCTATGATATTATAAGAAGTGTCTCCGCCGAGATCGATGATGATATAATCGGCATCAATTTTTTTGATTGCATTCAGCAATTTCAGTTTTCGCATATAATTAATATTAGCGGCACCAAGTTGGGAACTATCACCGCCGATTAAATATGGGCCGTATTTCGTAGGTATAATGATATTTTGTAAAGATGAGACTTTATTGTTTATGAAATCATTGATATTACATTTGATAAATGTTTCTCCGAGGTAAAGGTGCAGATTGGCGCCACCAAGGTCAAGATCAACAACAACTGTCCTCAACCCCTTGTTTGCGAGAAACACTCCGAGATTGGCCGTATACAGACTTTTTCCTATCCCTCCTTTTGCGCCTCCTATGGCAATAATTTTTCCTTTACGAATGGTCTTTTCAGAAATGGTATGACTTTTTTCATCAAAAAAAGAACTTAACATTTCATAGGACTCACGTATTTTTATGAAACGTTCAATCTTCTTATCAATTATCTCCTTCTGTTCATGGCGGTACAAATCGGGGTGATACATTTTTGCCTTTTTAAGGTAGGATTTTTTCAGCGTCCCAAAATCCAGCTGCTTTAGAAATATATCGGATCTGGCGAGTTGAGAAGAAAACAGATAAGCGCAGGCAATTCGAGTTTTCTGTAATTCAGCTACCTGTAATTCATCGATCGGAATCATTATAAATCCTGTTTGTTATATTATACAGCCTTTTAAGCTCCCAGCCGCAAGTCCGTCCGCCATATCCGCCATAAAGATTGGCGGACGTGCCTCTGGCGGAACCTTCGGCGGGGAATACGCTCACTGTTTCGGTTCAGCGTTTAGTTTATAGACATTAAATGGGTTTCTCCTGCCATGCACTATAGACATACTCAGACAGGCTGTTGATGTAATTTCAATACTGCATCTAAATAGTGTCCATCCGGAAACCAAATTTGGACACATGTGAGTTTCCAATTCGGAAATAGGCAATTTGGGGCAAGCTCAAGGAAATCAAGGAATTGTGCGGAGACATACGCATTGTACGTCGCACAAGAAATCCCGCAGATTGACACAGAGATCGCACAAAAGGGCCATTTCCGGATGGAAACTAAATAATAAGCAGGAATTATGCCAAGGTAGCTGAAGGCAAGCCGGAATGTTTCATCTGGTGTTTGAAATTTTAAACTGAAACAGCGAGTGCATTCCCTGCTCCCTGTTCAACATTCGATATTCGATGTCCGATATTCGCTTTTCTATATTCCCTTTTCGTTCTTCGATCCCTGTCCCCCGACCACTGATCTCTGTCCTCTGATCTCCGGCCCCTGCCCTTAATCCTTCTTTGCAACAGAGCGGCGCATCGCGTCGCCAAGTTCATTGAGATTATACGGCTTTTTCAGGAATTCATGGGGCCGTTCTGGATGGTCTCCTGCCATCACATTCTCCTTGTCGTAGCCGCTTGCCAGGATCACCGGAATACCGGGAGCGAGTTTGCGCAGAGCGGCCAATGTTCCCCACCCATCAAGGCGCGGCATGGTCAGGTCGCAAAGTACGCAACGGATATCGTCCTTGTGCTGCCGGAACACATCCACGGCCTCGACGCCGTCCTTTGCTTCAAGTACTGTATAACCCATGTGCATGAGCATTGTTTTGGACATTTTGCGCACAGCCTCCTCGTCTTCGACCAGCAGCACCTTACAACCACCTTCCAGCACAGGAATTTCGCCGGCTTTCTCCTGCTGCTGGAATAGCAGAAGCTGTTTTGAAACCGGAAAAAACACCCGGAAGATGCTACCCCGGCCCGATTCGCTCTCCACAGTAACGGATCCTCCATGGGATTTCATAATTCCCAGTACCACGGCAAGGCCCAAACCCCGGCCGGTGAATTTGGTGGAGAAAAACGGGTCGAAGATCTTTTCGATATCCTTGCCGGCTATCCCGCAGCCGGAATCCACAACTTCAATGCAGGTATAGGCATTCTCCTGCGGCTTCCAGTCGATGGGGAATTTGTGCGCTGCGGATATATCCGATAAAGAAACCGTTTTGACGATCAGGTGAATGGCACCCCGATTGTCACTCATGGCCTCCCATGCATTGATGACCAGATTGGCAATAACCTGTTGTACCTGATCTCCATCGGCACTGATGGTCGGCCCGGGAGATGGCAAATCGGTATTCAGAGCCACATCTTTCGGCATGGCGGCCCGGAGCATTGGCATGCTCTGGCGTAAGGCATCGGAAAGATCCAGCGGCTCATGTTTGCCGTTAGTCTGCCCAAGGTAGGTCAGCATCAGCCCGCTCATATCCGCCGCCTTTCTTGCCGACTGCATCGCTTCAGTCAGGTTTATGAAAGGACCCTCTCCCCGTGGCATTTTGTACATGGCCAGCTCCAGATTACCCATCACGACCGCGAGCTGGTTGTTGAAATGGTGGGCGATGGCCCCTGCCATCCGACTTAAACTCTCATCCTTCTGGAGTTTCAGGTTCTGGGCCTCCATGTATGCCTTCTCTTCCTCCGCCCCCTTGCGATCTGTAATATCCACTAGCGTACCCTCGATCTCAGTCAGTTTACCATTCTCGTCGGGGACAAGGCTGACATTTTCTAATAGCCAGATCATACTGCCGTCCTTCCGGATACCCTGACTTTCATAACTCATAAGAGCGCCTCCGATCTGAAGCGCGGCAATAAACTCCTGCCGGGCCTCCGGGCTGACATGGAAGTCCACGACCTGATGCTTCAAAGCTTCCTCATGCGAATCGTAGCCGTAGATCCTTGCAAATGCTTCGTTGCAATCAAGGAGTCTGCCGTCAAGTGTCGTGCGATAAACGCCGGCCAAGTTTCGCTCAAACAGCAGACGGTATCGCTTTTCACTCTTCATGAGAGCCCGCTTAGCCAGGATCTTCTCGGTCACGTCCCGGGCAATTGCTCGCACCACAGGCGTAGGCATGCCCTCGGTGCGCAGGATGTTGCGATACTCCCAGAAGCGCACTTCTCCATTACGGGTCACAAGCTGCGCGGTACCGGCTGCCGACTTCTCAAGCTGAATGGCCTCAATATAAGCGCCGTATTCGTGACGCCGGTCACGCGGCAGCAGGTTGGTAAGGCATACCCCCACAAGTTCTTCAGCCGCGAAGCCACTTGTCCGAACGGCTGCAGCATTGACCGAAAGCAGTGTTCCTTTCAGGTCGTGAGTAATAATCAAGTCCGAGGCACTTTCCACCAGGTCGCGATAGCGCTCTTCACTCTCCTTTAGCGCCTTTTCTGCCTGCCTGTGTTCCTCTACATCCAATTCCAGCCTTATGTTTGCATTTATCAGGTGAGACTGTTCTCTTTCCAAAAGGGTGCGCAATGCCCTTTCCTTCTGATTAGTTATTGCAATGCCTTTCACCAATACCGTGACAGATATCGCAACAACCGCATTAATGAACATAAAGGTTGCTCCGGCAGCCATCATCGCTTCTGATGTTTTGAAGAACGGGAATGTCTGGCCGAACCTGCCTGTACTAATCAGCCAGCCTATTATCGTTAGCGTTATCGCGTTAACGGCTAACGCTCCGGTTACAGCTTTTGTTTTCTTGAATATTCCGGTAAGAACAGCAAAACCAAACAGGCACACAGTCCCACCGCTTAATAATCCGACATTCATAATAATGACAAGTCCGATTAAATAAGTCAAAACCAATGCAATTGCAGACCGGGTTTCAAATCCTATATTGCGTGAGAGCAGAAGTGTGAGAATAATAAGCCAGGCAGCTGTATCAGAGAGCCCCAGACCCCATAAATTCTCTTTAATCACAAGAATAATCACAGGTATGAATGTAACAAGGGCTAAAATTGATGCAGTAAATAACATGAAAAACAGAATACGAACGCGCCAGTAGGTGAGACTGTCTTCCTCCATGACCGAGGGCAATTCCATTCTGTTCATGGAAAAAGATTGAAACCTGTTATACCAGCTTTCCTTATTTCCTGTTCTCTCCATTATTGGTGTATTTCCTTTTTAAAGTTTCTGCTCATTGACAGTTGCCAGGGTCCTCATCATTTAGGATTTTAAACCATTACTTTAACGTACTCAAGATAAATAATTTTTGTGGATCATCTCCAAATCAGTTTGTGTTTGTATCAGGATTGAAGCTCTCCGACGCAAGCCGCGGTGAATCTTCGACCGCAGTGAATAGAGTCTGTTTTAAATTCGCTCGCTGTTTCGGTTCAAGGGTTCCAGTGAAAGGAAAGCCCAATTAATACTACTCCGACAAATAGCGTTTAAGGCGCAATGCAAGACGGATATGTTGAGCGGTTTGATCAGAAAATCTTTCATAGCCCCTCTTTGCCAAAGGGAGAATAAGGGGGATTTTGTGAAAAGTCGGAGTAGTACTAATTGGGATAAGAACTTAATATATAAGGATATGCGCGGGTCATAAATGAATTTTCCAGATCAAACATGATAAAAGCCGACGGCCGCTGTCTGATACCCTGACAGCGGCCGTAATGACTTTATTTCACCTGGGATGAAACGTGGAATCAGAAAAGCTCGTCTATAAAAGAACCCACCATCTTATCGGCAACAGCCTGATTATCGATCCTGTATGTTCCGGATTCGATTTTATCCCTGATTTCAGCTATTTTATCCTCCCTTACATCAGGAACGGACGCTATGGTCTCTTTGGCAAGCTGAAGCTCTTTCGAAGCCTGTGAAATATCTATAGTATCCTGGCTTTCGGGTTTTACTTCCTGACTTTTCTGTCCATTCTGAAGCTGCTGTCCCTCATTTATATTGGTGGCAGGCTTTGTAATCTGCTGACTGATTTCATAACTTAAAATCTTATTGTCAATTTTCATTTCCCGACCTCCTTATTTCCGCTTCAAACTTGTTAACTACTCAGCCACCGATCTACGCTGATCATTACTGATATTGTTTCTTTGTATTTAAATCTATCCGCATTCATCTGTGTGAATCTGTGGCTGAACGGTTACCATATTTGTACACAAGTTTTCATCAGAAAAATACTCAATTTATATGCCAAAACTTTCAGAATTCTTTATATCTTCAATGGTAAGCAAATTTATTGTTTCACCCTGATCATCAATCATCTTATATACAAGATCACTTGAATCGTTTCTGGAAACATCCAGTTGAACGCCGAACTCACCTGCAAGTTCTTTCAGTTCCTCTTTTCCGATTTCATTCCGGGTGTCGGACCGGTTGATTTTGTCCGCAATACTGGACGCAATTTTATCAATAACAGCTTTCCGCTTCCCCCCGGTTGAGATGCTGACCTGGTCCGGTGTCCGGGTTGCATTGTTTTTCGGCCTGCTCGATGCTTTGCCATAGCGAAGCTGATCGTGATAAACCCTCAGAACGTTATTGACCTGATATGCCGAAATTACCATTAAAGCACCTCTCGTTTTAACTCATTAAGCTCTTTCATGATTGTTATCGGCAACAACGTAATAGAACTTTAGTAAAATTATTTATTTTTTTTGGATCATCGCTTTTTTTGGGTGCAACATAGGTGATCTTGGATGAAATTCGACAAATTTGGCGCCACAAAACAAAAACTTATCTGACGGGATTTACGGAATAAATCGGATTTTGCCTGTCGTCCGGAAGCCGTAAGCCGATAATTGATGCCCGATATTCGATATCCGACTTTCAGATCCCTGTTCTCATGCCGGCGGGCACAATCCTGTTCTTCATGTTAATCCTGTCTAAACCTCTCGGTCAAGAAGGAAAAACCATGAACACGGTAATAATCTCTTAACTCCGGCATCAGCAAACTACCCAGTTTCACATCAAAATCATGTTTCTTGAGTTTTTGCAGACGACTCAGCAAACTCTTAATCGTATCCGGTTCGAGATCGGGTTGGATGCCCTTGCGAAGAAGGAACTCAAGGTCGAAGACATCACGGATTTCTCCCCGGTCCAGAAATGCTTTTACTTTGTTTTGAGCCATCTGCAATAAAGTGAAGCCCCGCAGGAGTACCTGGATGCTGCCTGCAGTAGAAAAGGCTATTTTTTCCTCCGTGCTTTGCGGTAGCGCGACCTCTTTTCGGATTTCGATCTTAAGCCGTTGTCGGCCTGCTGCCGGTTGGATTTCAAAGACAAGGGTAAAACGCTTATTTGCAGCATCCGTAAGGTTATAATTTTCTTTCAGGGATTGGGCCAGTTTATCAAAATAGACGGCGTAATCAATTTTTCTATAAAACCAGAAATCAAGGTCTGCGGAATATCGGGGCAGCTCATGGCATAACCGAAGCAAGGTCCCTCCGCCAAAGACCAGCGGAACCAAAAACCGCCGGTTTTTCAGCCACTGCAATGTATTAATCTCAAAAAGCTCGTGCTCTTTTAAGTTTTCCATAAGTTCTCCATATATTTTCTCGCTTTTCCCGGGAAGCGCGGGCTCAGGCTCTCTAAAATCGCCTTGTTTATTTTTTTCAAGTCAAGGGCGGCCACATCAAGACTATAACGGCCCAGAGACTGAAGATAAACAGCATCCCAAAGAGCCTTTTCAGGTGTGGCTATAAAAATACCTTCCTTCCGGACAAGCCCAAAATAAAGGTCATGCTTTACCTTAAAATACCGGAAAATTGTCCCTCGAACATTGTACTCATTCTGTTTCAGGGAAATCGATTCAAAATAAGCCTGCTGGACCTGGGTAGTCATTTGATAAAAAGACAGGGCGGTGGTCAGTGATAAATAAGAAGGCACCTGCAGGCGGCCGGCAATAAGAAAAAAATCCGCTGAGTTGAGATAGTGCCATTTTGCCGCCGGAATATAGAGATCACGTTTCAAGCGGATCAAGAGATTGGCCTTCACGTACCGGTTGCAAAGGACTACTGCTGATTGCGGTTTTATTTTTAAACTCTCAGCCACATCAGCGGAAGTAAAAAATGCTTTTTTAATATCAACTAGTTCCGCATACTTCATTCGGAAAGCCCCCTTCTTACCCTGTTCGCCATCAGATATAATAAATATACATTTATGTTATGCTGCTATATCTAATGTAATTTTAAAAAGCAACTCTGAAATTATGAGGATTCAAGGGTATTCTTTGTTATAATCGTTAGAAGTTTCTTCTGCGGCTAAGAGCCATTTTCGGATGTCGGAAGGTAAAACAATCTATGAGCACTGAAAAAAACAGAATAGAAGCACAGCGATGGTTGCATACGGCCGATGACGATTTGGATTCCGCAATCATTACCGGCATGGTCGGTTCCCATTTGGCCGATTTCATATTGGCAAATACCGACTGGGATATTTACGGTATGTACATGCGGCGAACGGCTCACCGAAGATCTGGATTGCACGGCCTGTGGAAATCAATATAATATGAGAGATAAAAGTTTGAATATAAAACTTAACCCATGAATCTGTTTTATAAAAACATGCTGTCAAATATTTGACTTATTTTTTTTGTCCCACCTGAAATTGACACTCACCATCGTCACAAGAGAAATTTGTACCAGCCAAATACCCCGGCAAGAAATCAAACCCTTCAATTTAATGTTGGCCAATAAAGACAAGCAATTCTATTATTTCATTCACTTATGAGCATCTGTTTGGGCCGCATCCGCCTTTCCGTCCAATTTCCGGCAGCACTGGTAAATATGCGAAAAAGTTTTGAGCGTATCGAATGGCACATCCGTTGCGACATCTGGGAATTAGCTTTTCAGGGCAGTTATTTTATGTCCCTTGTGATGATGCCCTTAACCTTGAGGTTGGACAGTGTCAGAATGAGCAGTTTCAATACCAGGGCAGGCAAAACCGGGTTGCGCATTCGGTACATCGATAAAAGCCGGTGTAACCGAAGGAGGCGGAGCTTTGCCAACCGAAAAGGATGCCTCAGTATAGAAAGATTTGAGAATATAACTTTTAAATAGAGGGGCATACCCCCATTAAACTGACAAACCTGACAAATCAGAAAAATCAAATGGAACCCAAACACTTTGCATTAATAGGCGCTGCCGGCTATATCGCCCCGCAGCATATGAAAGCCATTCTGGAGACCGGGAATAAGCTGGTCGCCGCAGCAGACCCTAACGACTCGGTTGGCGTTATCGACAGCTATTTTCCCGAGGCAGCCTTTTTTACCGAATTCGAGCGCTTTGACCGCCATGCCGAAAAGCTGCGTCGCAAGGAGCAACCCATTGATTATGTGAGTATCTGCTCCCCCAACTACCTGCACGATGCCCATATCCGGTTCGCGCTGCGCATCAAGGCGGAGGCGATATGCGAAAAGCCGCTGGCACTCAATCCCTGGAATCTGGACGCCCTGGCCGAGCTCGAGGCCGAGTACGGCTGCCGGGTCTGGAATATCCTCCAACTCCGGCTGCATCCCAGCATCATCTCCTTGAAAGATAAGGTTACTGCGGAGATTGCTGCAGATCCCCGAAAGATGTATGATATTGATTTGACCTATCTTACCTCCAGGGGCCGATGGTATTTCGTAAGCTGGAAGGGCTATCCGGAGAAATCGGGGGGGATAGCCACGAACATCGGGGTTCACTTTTTTGACATGCTGACCTGGATTTTCGGCCCGGTGGAGATACAGGTCGTGCACATCCATCGCAAGGACACGGCTGCCGGCTATATTAAGCTGGCGCACGCCCGGGTACGATGGTTTCTTAGTGTGAATGCCGAATATTTGCCCAATGAGGCAATAAATGGTAATATGCGCACCTACCGGTCGATCACCGTGGACGGTGAGGAGATTGAATTCTCAGGCGGTTTTAAGGATCTGCACACCCGAAGTTATGAGGCGATCCTGGCCGAGCAGGGGTTCGGCGTGGAGGAAGCGCGGTCGAGCATTGAAACGGTCCATCACATCCGGAATGCTGAAGTTCGGGGACTGGTGGGGGAATATCATTCGTTCTGTCGTAAAGTAAAATGAAGATGGAGGTTCCGCCATAGTGATTGGCGGACCTTCGGCGAAGGTCGGAGGTCGGAGATCAGAAGTCAGAGGTCAGAAGTCGGAGGTCGGAGAGTAATGTGAGAGAGGCGCGGCTGATAAAATCTGCTGAAGAGTTGAGAGTTTATGGGGAAGCTTATAAGCTTGCAATGGAAATCTTCGAGATCAGTAAGCAGTGGCCCAAGGAGGAAAAGTATTCAGTGATACTCCACCCGCAGAGCGGGTGGCCTCAGGTAGCCCCCCAGAGGGGGGCGTTTTCATCGGGAAAGCCCCGTTGGAGCTGTATATAATTTATTTCAAATCAAGTTCTCTTTGTTGTTGATCAGCCTTTTCTTGATCT